>JAIUOC010000001.1:600000-900000 GCA_020161265.1 Chloroflexota bacterium
GTGCAACCAACAAAGATATCGCCGATGCCCTCAAAATTAGCACCCAAACCGTCAAAAACCATATTTCATCGATTTTGCGCAAGCTTTCGCTGAATGATCGGACTCAGGCGGTACTCTACGCCCTGCGCCGTGGCTGGATCGAAACTCCAGCAACTTTGCTTGAAAGCATCGAACGCCGCGGAGCACAGGCAGCACTGAATTTTAATAATGATGATGATAACGACGACGAATGAAACGTGTAACAGTCATTCTTAATCCAAATGCTGGCAATGCCCACCAACGCCGTGCCATCGCCCAAGGCATCACCGAATGGCGCAGTAACCAAGGCTGGCAAGTGCGGCTGCGCGAAACCCGCAAGGCTGGCGATGCTACCAGTTTTGCCCGCGAAGAAGCCAAGCGCAACGATTTAATTGTGGCGGCTGGCGGCGATGGCACGATCAACGAGGTCATGAATGGCCTCGTTGGCACCGATACCGCGCTAGGAGCGTTACCAGTTGGCACAGGCAATGTATGGGTTCGCGAACTACAACAATCGCTCAATCCATTGCATGCAGCTCGCCAATTGGCTGATGGTCATGTCGAGCTGGTTGATGTTGGTCAAGCTAACGAGCGCTATTTTTTGCTAATGGCAGGCGTTGGCTTAGATGCAGCAATTACCCGCGAAGTCCATTCGGCTGATAAAAAACGCTTAGGCCGCTTAGCCTATGTGATCAAAAGCTTGCCAGTGCTCTGGCGCTTGAGGGGCACGCGCACCCGCATCAGCCTTGACGGCCAGCCGCTCAAGGGCAATGCCCTGTTTGTATTAATTAGCAACTCACGGCTGTATGGTGGTGTGTTGAATATTGCTTATCGCGCGGCCATGCGCGATGGCATGCTCGATGTTTGTACTATGATGGGCGATAGTGCCCTTGATGCCCCTAAATTGCTAGCTGGAATTTTGTTCCGTGGCTATGGCGTGATCCAAGGCTTAGAGTATGTGCAAGCTCGTGAGATTGAGATTGCCTGCTCCAAGCCGTTGCCAATTCAAGTCGATGGCGATGCGATTGGCACAACACCCATGACCTTTCGGGTGGTTCCGCAAGCGCTGCGCGTACTCTTACCGCGTACCACTGAAATCAACTAACCCTATAGCCAGATTGAGGTTCTGTGTGAGACGTTCGTTCTATTTGTTGATCCTACTATGTTTGTTAGCCGCCTGTAGCGAAGCAGGCTCAGCCCTGCCAACGATGCAGCCACTCCCCACGAATCAAGCCCAACCAGCGGTCGATGAAACCCAAGCCACCCAGATTGTGGTCGAAGATCAGCGCGATATTCCCGGCAAATTGCTGTTCGTGCGGGTCGAAAATGGCTCAGGTGATATTTGGGTGCACGAAGGCACTGAGGCTCGACGCATCACCACATCGCACAAAAAATACCAGCCCAGTTGGTCGCCCGATGGGAGTAAAATCGCCTATATTCAGCGCGAAGAGAGTTTCGCCGATATTTGGGTGATGAATGCCAATGGCTCCAACAAACAGCAGGTCACCAATAACGAACCAACCAATATCGCTGCCCGCTCGGAAGATCATATTCAAACGCTGCGTTGGGCATTTTATCCACGTTGGTCGCCTGATGGGCAGTTTCTCAGTTATGTTTCGCAAGCCCAAACGCCACGCGATGTTGGCGGCGGCTACCAAGAATATCCGCTTTCGCTGTATATCTATGGCACTCGTCGGATCGGTACTGGTCAATTTCCTGAGGCTAGTTTCCAACGCTTTGTTCAAGCAGATACCGATTTGAGCCACCCAACATGGTCTGATGATGGCTCGATGATTGTCTATAGCCAAGCCGAACGCTGCTTTGGCTGCGAGGCTGCTGAGATCCAGCTGGGCTACACTGTGCTTGATCTGCCTGGTGGCAACGATGAGTATGGAGTGCTGCAAGGGCCAAGCGAAGATACCTTTAAAGGTGCGATTGATCCGGCCTTCTCGCCTGATGGCAAATGGCTGACCTTCACCAAAAGCGAAAATGGCTATAGTGATGTGTTTATCGTGCCTGCCCCCGATGCCAACGGCAAAGTACGCAGCGCTCCCATTAAGCTCACCAGCACCGGACGTTCGCGCCAAGCCACATGGGCGCCTGATGGCACCAAAATAGCCTTTTTCACGATCAGCGATCAAGTCACGCTCTCGATTGCCGATCTCACGATTGAGGGCAGCACGCCAAGCCTCAGCCAACCAGTCGATATTCGGCGCGACTTGTTTGATGTCGATTCAGGGATGTCGTGGGCCAAATAAGGCTCACTCCACCAAGGAGCAACGAAGCCCATGGATTTTGCAATTCCCAGTCAGATTGCGGCAATGCGCGAACAAATTAGCCAATTTTTGCGCGAAAAGGTCTATCCCAACGAGCAAGCATGGTTCGATTACGACGAAAAAGCCTATCCTGCTTGTTCCGAGGATCACCCTGAGATCAAGCAGTTACAAGCTGAAGTTAAAGAATTGGGCTTGTGGGCTGGCCATTTGCCACGCGAGGCAGGCGGCATGGGCCTCTCAATTATGGAATATGGGCTGCTCAACGAAATTATTGGGCGCTCGTATTTTGCGCCGCGTATTTTTGGCTCGAACGCGCCTGATAGTGGCAATGCCGAAATTCTCTGGCACTATGGTACAGCGGCTCAGCATGAGCACTATTTTTGGCCCTTGCAACAGGGTGCTGTGCGCTCATTTTTCAGCATGACCGAGCCAGATGTCAGCGGAGCCGACCCAACCTTACTCCAGACAACCGCCGAATTAATTGACGATCAGTGGGTGATTAACGGGCGCAAGTGGTATAGCACCAATGCCAATGGCGCAGGCTTTGGCATCGTTATGGCCATGACCGACCCCGATGCTCCGACCCATTTGCGCTATAGCCAAATTATTGTGCCAGCCGAAACCCCTGGCTTAACCTTGGTGCGGCCAATTTCGGTGATGGGCCATACAACTGGTGGCGGCCACTGGGAAATCGAATATACCGATGTGCGTGTACCCGCCGAAAATCTGCTTGGCAAGCGTGGCCATGGCTTTGCTATCGCCCAAACTCGACTTGGCCCAGGCCGCATTCACCATTGTATGCGCTGGCTTGGGCAGGCTCAACGTGCTTTCGATTTGATGTGCGAGTATAGCACCAAGCGCGTGGCATTCGGCGGGCCGTTGGCCGACAAACAAATGGTGCAACATTGGATCGCCGAAAGTGCTGCTGAAATTCAAGCTGCTCGCTTGAGTGTGTTGCATGCTGCATGGCAAATTGATCAAGCTGGCGCTAAATCAGCCCGCATCGATATCTCATTAATTAAATTTAGCGTCGCCGCCATGTTGATGAACGTGCTTGATCGGGCAATTCAAGTTCATGGTGGTTTGGGTGTTTCTGATGATACGCCGCTAGCATTTATGTGGCGGCAAGGGCGGGCATCACGCATTTATGATGGGCCAGATGAAGTGCATAAAATGGTCGTAGCCCGTGAAATCTTGAAGCGTTACGGTTATCCTGAGCGCAAAGTCTAGTTTGCGTGTAGTGTCCCGAGGTACAACCCATGGATACGATTCAAGTTCGGCCTGATGAACAGTTGAATGAATCAGCTTTAGCCGATTATTTATACGATAAGTTGCCTGGTGCTAGCCAATCATTAACCGTGCGCCAGTTTGGTGGTGGCGCTGCCAATTTGACCTATCTGCTGGATTATGGTCATTATGAATATGTACTGCGTCGCCCGCCCCTAGGCCCAGTTGCTCCTTCAGCCCACGATATGGGCCGTGAATATCGGGTCTTATCGCAATTACATCCGGCCTTTGCTCAGGCTCCCCAAACCTTTTTATTCTGCAACGAACCTGAAATCATTGGTGCACCATTTTTTATTATGGAGCGCCGCCATGGTACGGTTGTTCGGCGTGAATTGCCACATCAATTTAATACTCCCGAAGCACCGCGTGCCCTCAGTTTGGCACTCGTCGATACCCTCGCTGATCTCCATGCTGTCGATTATTCAATGATTGGCTTGAGCCATATCGGCAAACCCGACGGTTTTATATTACGTCAAGTTGTCGGTTGGTATGAGCGTTGGAACAAAGCCAAACCTGATGATCTGCCAGCGATGGAGAATGTTTACGCTTGGCTTTGCGAGCAACAACCGCCAGCCTCAGCCCCAACCCTCGTCCACAACGACTACAAACTTGATAATGTGATGTTTCGCCAAAACGATCCCAGCCAATTGATCGCAGTATTCGATTGGGATATGTGTACCTTGGGCGAGCCATTGGCCGATTTGGGTACGTTACTGTGTTATTGGAGCCAGCCTGATGATCCGCCAGCCTTGCAAGCAGTAGCGATGATGCCAACAGATGGGCGTTTTGCAACCCGTGACGAATTGGTTGCGCGGTATGCTGAGCGTTCAGGCCGCGATGTGAGCCATATCCGCTATTATCATGTGCTTGGCCTCTATCGTTTAGTCGTGATTTTGGCCCAGATTTATGCCCGCTATCAACGCGGCCAAACCAAAGATGCCCGTTTTGCCCAATTTGGGGCAGTTATTCCGATTATGGCCCAGGCTGCCGCTGATCTCACTAAATAACTCCCGTACCCCAACCCTTCTCCCAACTGCTGGGAGAAGGGCATTTATTGATACCTCTCACCTATATTTCAATCTTCTAAATCTATCGAGCTAAAGTTGCTTGATTATTAACACCATAGTTTGATAGTTGTAGGCTCTGTCTAATAATTCCATGGTAGACTCTGCGGCAGGAGGTGGGTATGGCTCGCCATAAATTGACCGATGCCCAGTTTGCGGTATTACACCGCTCTTGCCAGCCGGAACCGCCGTGGCCGCCCGTGGAATGACCTCTGGGCGGATCGAATTATTGAAATATCTTATTGCCTGGACGTAAACGCAGGAACAAGATTGTTTCAGTATCCTCTGGGCGGATCGAATTATTGAAATGCTCGCGCTGATACTGCCGTTCGGCGCTCGTGATCTGTTTCAGTATCCTCTGGGCGGATCGAATTATTGAAATTTGCAAGCGTTTCTTGTCGCATCAAGTCAAGAAGCGTTTCAGTATCCTCTGGGCGGATCGAATTATTGAAATTCGCCATGGCTGCGGCCTACGAATTGACCTACGTGTTTCAGTATCCTCTGGGCGGATCGAATTATTGAAATCAGCGTGTTGGGCCATGCGTTCGTCATGTATCGCTAGTTTCAGTATCCTCTGGGCGGATCGAATTTTTGAAATAAACACGCCATTGATAATAGCGCGAGGTGGATACGTTTCAGTATCCTCTGGGCGGATCGAATTTTTGAAATCTGTGCCCTTGCCGGTGGTCAATCGCCGATGCTCACAGTTTCAGTATCCTCTGGGCGGATCGAATTATTGAAATGGCTAGCAAATTACTCTATATTGTGTCGGATAAGACGGTTTCAGTATCCTCTGGGCGGATCGAATTATTGAAATTCTGGATTGTGCGAAATATTCTAGGTCTATCGACTTGTTTCAGTATCCTCTGGGCGGATCGAATTATTGAAATACGCCCACCCGCAAGGCCGAGCGCCAAGCCCGCATAGTTTCAGTATCCTCTGGGCGGATCGAATTATTGAAATCACCACCAGCGATCATCATAGCTTGCTGATTCCGATGTTTCAGTATCCTCTGGGCGGATCGAATTATTGAAATAGGAGCCTGCTCGGCTATCGGTGGTCTTGGCTGGATTGTTTCAGTATCCTCTGGGCGGATCGAATTATTGAAATGCTGCCAACTTAACTCATATGTATGTAGGAGGTAAGTTTCAGTATCCTCTGGGCGGATCGAATTATTGAAATATTAAACCTTGTGAAGTTAAATTTAAAGTAAACATAGTTTCAGTATCCTCTGGGCGGATCGAATTATTGAAATATGGGCTTGCTAAGCAGCGTTCAGAGGCCTATGCACGTTTCAGTATCCTCTGGGCGGATCGAATTATTGAAATCAGTTAGGTAATTTGCTAGCTGGATTTGATGCTAGTTTCAGTATCCTCTGGGCGGATCGAATTATTGAAATTGCAATACAGATTATACCAATAACACGCATGGTTAAGTTTCAGTATCCTCTGGGCGGATCGAATTATTGAAATCAACCCGTAAACCCATTCGCTGTATTGGCGTTGAACGTTTCAGTATCCTCTGGGCGGATCGAATTATTGAAATTTCGCTAAAAGCATGGCGGCAACTGATGCAAACGTTTCAGTATCCTCTGGGCGGATCGAATTATTGAAATGTGCGGGCGGGTCGTTGTTGCCCGCTGCGGGCCAATGTTTCAGTATCCTCTGGGCGGATCGAATTATTGAAATTGCAACACGCCAACAAATCCTTAGCTATGGCCGACAGTTTCAGTATCCTCTGGGCGGATCGAATTATTGAAATAAATTATCAGCGGGTGGGGCGATGCTCGACCAGGTGTTTCAGTATCCTCTGGGCGGATCGAATTATTGAAATATGGAGTAGTTATGGCAGGTAACACCGAAGTCGATTGTTTCAGTATCCTCTGGGCGGATCGAATTATTGAAATTTTGGTTGATACCGCCCTCTAGCATGCGACCCTCATGTTTCAGTATCCTCTGGGCGGATCGAATTATTGAAATTGCCTTGTACCGACCACCCCACCCGACGGTTGAGATTTGTTTCAGTATCCTCTGGGCGGATCGAATTATTGAAATGATTTTGAGCGCCACACAGCGCCAACGCTGATGATGTTTCAGTATCCTCTGGGCGGATCGAATTATTGAAATCGGAATGAATCAAGCTTGGTTTTGACCTCATCAATGTTTCAGTATCCTCTGGGCGGATCGAATTATTGAAATTTCATCATTATCATGGTTGCGTAATCCAATGAAATGTTTCAGTATCCTCTGGGCGGATCGAATTATTGAAATGACCAGATCGCGCATTGCCGAAAATACCATGACATGTTTCAGTATCCTCTGGGCGGATCGAATTATTGAAATATTTGACCGCCAGCGCAGCGCGTAGACCACAACGAGTTTCAGTATCCTCTGGGCGGATCGAATTATTGAAATTTACCAGTAAACGACTTAGTAGGCTGTTATCCAAGAGTTTCAGTATCCTCTGGGCGGATCGAATTATTGAAATAATCAATCAAGCACGATTCGATCTTTCTATGGCAAGTTTCAGTATCCTCTGGGCGGATCGAATTATTGAAATGGCCCACGATCCCAATGCTCTATGACCATACCCTTGTTTCAGTATCCTCTGGGCGGATCGAATTATTGAAATATGCTCTTGATCTGGCTGGTGTTGTGGATCGCCAATGTTTCAGTATCCTCTGGGCGGATCGAATTATTGAAATCTTTATGGCAGGCAGAGGATACTAACGGCAAGTTATGTTTCAGTATCCTCTGGGCGGATCGAATTATTGAAATCCCGTGGCGCTGGCCTTTAGTATCACCGTTGAAGGTCGTTTCAGTATCCTCTGGGCGGATCGAATTATTGAAATTGCCGCCAAGCTGGCGCTTTGTGGCCTCGATGGTGCGTTTCAGTATCCTCTGGGCGGATCGAATTATTGAAATATCAAAAGAAGGCATTACGTGAAACCCCGCAAGCGTTTCAGTATCCTCTGGGCGGATCGAATTATTGAAATGGCAACGGTAACACCTCCATACAATTGTCAAATATCGTTTCAGTATCCTCTGGGCGGATCGAATTATTGAAATAGTTTGTAAACTATCTAGTCATTATCGGCATATTTATGTTTCAGTATCCTCTGGGCGGATCGAATTATTGAAATGCTGCCAACTTAACTCATATGTATGTAGGAGGTAAGTTTCAGTATCCTCTGGGCGGATCGAATTATTGAAATACTGTCTATAGTGCAACCTATTTTAAAACTGGTTGGTTTCAGTATCCTCTGGGCGGATCGAATTATTGAAATTTGTGTTTTAGCTGCTATTTGCTCCTCGGATAAATCGTTTCAGTATCCTCTGGGCGGATCGAATTATTGAAATAGAATCGGCCACGGCAATGCCCAATACTCACCTTGTTTCAGTATCCTCTGGGCGGATCGAATTATTGAAATACTTGAGGTCAATTGCCAGCTCGCGCTCCAAGCAGAGTTTCAGTATCCTCTGGGCGGATCGAATTATTGAAATGAAGATGTCACAGCATGCTTACTAGGCCTTAATATGTTTCAGTATCCTCTGGGCGGATCGAATTATTGAAATTGCTATCAATTCAGGCGGAGGATACCACCTATATTGTTTCAGTATCCTCTGGGCGGATCGAATTATTGAAATCCACCGAATCACACGCCGCTGCTGGCGTAGCCGTTTGTTTCAGTATCCTCTGGGCGGATCGAATTATTGAAATCGGCGGCTTGCTCACGAATCCGGCGCTGTCCATTGCTGTTTCAGTATCCTCTGGGCGGATCGAATTATTGAAATTGATATTATCAGTCGCTTGTCGGCGCTGAATGGTACGTTTCAGTATCCTCTGGGCGGATCGAATTATTGAAATATGCCGTGAGTTTCTTTCAACATCTCTTGGAAGTTGTTTCAGTATCCTCTGGGCGGATCGAATTATTGAAATACGCTTGGCAGCCGTCACCACTAGCGATGCAACGTGTTTCAGTATCCTCTGGGCGGATCGAATTATTGAAATTTTCTTAGGAGTTTGATATGAGATGGATAGTAGGCGGTTTCAGTATCCTCTGGGCGGATCGAATTATTGAAATGCTTTGACCCGATTGATCGGATTCCTAAGCTGCGCACGTTTCAGTATCCTCTGGGCGGATCGAATTATTGAAATCGCGCCGAAGCACGCTTAAGAGAGGCGATGCACCACGTTTCAGTATCCTCTGGGCGGATCGAATTATTGAAATCTCGCAAGTATGAGTATGTGGTGCATGAGGCGACATGTTTCAGTATCCTCTGGGCGGATCGAATTATTGAAATAGGTACTCTCTCGCTAAGCGTCTAAGCATGTACTAGTTTCAGTATCCTCTGGGCGGATCGAATTATTGAAATTCGCGTGCATCACCATAGCAACTTTGCGTTTCCGTTGGTTTCAGTATCCTCTGGGCGGATCGAATTATTGAAATAACCATTGCAGTACGTTTAAACCCTTCCCAAAGTTGGTTTCAGTATCCTCTGGGCGGATCGAATTATTGAAATCTGTATTAGATACTTATGCCGTGCTTAAAAGTTTTGGTTTCAGTATCCTCTGGGCGGATCGAATTATTGAAATTTACCTCGTAGATACTAGTAAAGTATTTACACTGCTGTTTCAGTATCCTCTGGGCGGATCGAATTATTGAAATTCCTCTAATATATGGTACGGTTCGATGCGTGCAATTGGTTTCAGTATCCTCTGGGCGGATCGAATTATTGAAATCGATTGCCACCGCAGGCCCAGCCCCCGCCGATCCGTAGTTTCAGTATCCTCTGGGCGGATCGAATTATTGAAATGGCTCCTAAACAGTATTATATCGAGCCGTTTGTAGGGGGTTTCAGTATCCTCTGGGCGGATCGAATTATTGAAATCTAAAGGCTTTAACACTGAGGTGAAACCAGACAAGGTTTCAGTATCCTCTGGGCGGATCGAATTATTGAAATCAATAAATACCTTATTGCTATGTGGAAAGCTTTGAGTTTCAGTATCCTCTGGGCGGATCGAATTATTGAAATTTAATGATCTTTTGGTAAAAGCTGGAGGCTTCAAGTTTCAGTATCCTCTGGGCGGATCGAATTATTGAAATATATACAGTTTTATTAGTCAAGAGTCAAAAAGGTACGTTTCAGTATCCTCTGGGCGGATCGAATTATTGAAATGCGCTGCGAGACGATCAAAAAGCGGCTCGTGTCCTTGTTTCAGTATCCTCTGGGCGGATCGAATTATTGAAATGCAATAAATACCTTATTGCTATGTGGAAAGCTTTGAGTTTCAGTATCCTCTGGGCGGATCGAATTATTGAAATTACCAGTTACGACCATTATGCCCGTGTACATCATACGTTTCAGTATCCTCTGGGCGGATCGAATTATTGAAATATAGGTTTGTTTTTGATCGGGAGGCTAAAGTTAATGTTTCAGTATCCTCTGGGCGGATCGAATTATTGAAATCGCTCGGATACTTCCGTAGCACTGCCATCTTTATTAGTTTCAGTATCCTCTGGGCGGATCGAATTATTGAAATTATAATTGCAGCGAAGGAACAACCCTCGAAACCGGAGTTTCAGTATCCTCTGGGCGGATCGAATTATTGAAATCCTACCTACTCATACCTTGATAAAAACAATTTCAAGTTTCAGTATCCTCTGGGCGGATCGAATTATTGAAATGAACAACCTAAACCAAAAGCAAAAAGAACTAAGAAGTTTCAGTATCCTCTGGGCGGATCGAATTATTGAAATGTCTCAAGCAACTATCGCTCTAGATGCTGACATGTTTCAGTATCCTCTGGGCGGATCGAATTATTGAAATCAGAGGCAATAGACATATATGTAAGGATTGTTGGGTTTCAGTATCCTCTGGGCGGATCGAATTATTGAAATCTTATTAGATAAGGTTATCGGCTCGTTTATTTTGTTTCAGTATCCTCTGGGCGGATCGAATTATTGAAATTCGATTAGCCATATGTTTATACTCCTTAGTTTAAAAGAGTTTCAGTATCCTCTGGGCGGATCGAATTATTGAAATCGGATCTTCTAAGTATTTGGCTTTACGTCCGTTTGTTTCAGTATCCTCTGGGCGGATCGAATTATTGAAATAGAAAGCAGGCCTAGTAGCAGAGCAGTTTAAGGAGTGTTTCAGTATCCTCTGGGCGGATCGAATTATTGAAATGTGAGTTCAGTATCTTAAGTGGTGTAAATCCCCTAGTTTCAGTATCCTCTGGGCGGATCGAATTATTGAAATATCCCCAACAAATGCCGCCGTGTGCGTTCACGTTGGTTTCAGTATCCTCTGGGCGGATCGAATTATTGAAATAGCTCTTTGCCGTATTCCATGGCGACCTCGCAGTGTTTCAGTATCCTCTGGGCGGATCGAATTATTGAAATTCGCCGCTGATCAAATTGACCGATGTTTCAGCCAGTTTCAGTATCCTCTGGGCGGATCGAATTATTGAAATGAAAGATGATCCAATCACCACCCACAATCAGCGGATGTTTCAGTATCCTCTGGGCGGATCGAATTATTGAAATCGCCGATTTGGGATGGATTTGATGCTATTTGGATGTTGCGCATGCGGCCTTTCGCGAAGCAGCAGCGTTTGTAGCGAATCAGTTTTAGCATCATCATAAGTCATATCATACTCGATCCCCGCACAATTTCGCAACTCTATTTTTGTCCTAAAATGGGGGAGAGTTGCGAAACGAAGCTAGGGCTTTGGAATGGGCTAAATCGGTTATTCAGCATGATTAGTAATCTAAAATCGAATCAACATTAGCCCACGATCAATCGAGTTGCGAATTCAGGCTGGCTATGGCTAAAAAAAACTAAAGCACATCATTACAAAAGCGCCGAAATTCGCAATTGACACAAATTGCTTGTTGTTTAGGTGGCTCCGGCATAGTTTCATGGGCAATCATCTGGTGAATTTGCTCGATGCTGCGTTGAACATCGTTAAGCTGGCGTTGACCCAACGGAATTTCAATCGCTTTACGCAACGGGAGCAAATAGCTAAATGCACGGCGAACCGGTTTTTGCCATTGCTCCATCACTAATAACGCATACGCCGCTAATTGGGCTTTGACATGGCTGCCTGGCATGCGCTCCGAAAGTTTATATTCAATCGGAATACACTCGGTTTCAGTCATAATAATTAAATCGAGCATCCCAACTAATCGATAGCGCTCTGAGCGAAGCAAAATATCAAAATGACGCTCGCCAGTTGTCAGCCCATAAGAGCGCAACGATCGCCGTTCTTCGCGACCAATTTCTTCGCGATGGCGCTCGATTCCAAGTTCCATTTTGCCAGTTATTGGTCGAACCCGCGGTAAACAGTAACGATAAAAAACGACTCTCGGGCAAATTCGTGCCTGTTTGATGTCGGTAACTTCGAGAAAATAGTTGGGTTCATTGGTCGCCATCATCACTCCTTTCGCCCCAGCCATCGTCATCATCGGCTAAGATTGGGGCTGATTTGGGCTTGCCTGATGAACTGCGATGCTCAGCCCAATCTTTGGCACAAATCGGAATCATTTCAATTGAATGTTCTTGATTGAGCACCAATTTGCTGATTTTGAGCCACAATTCTTCGCTCAGCGTGCGTGGAATATCGCCCATAAACGCACTATATTGAATCCGTTTTAGCGCATAATCAAGGCATAAATCGGCAACTTTACTACGAATGCGATCATCCACAATATCGTAAATCAGGAGTGTGCGCATAGACTACCACGAGGCAATAAATGGTGTGTAGGTTTCGCGATCGCCGCGCACAAATGTTGCGAGATGGCGAGCTTGGGATTGCATAATTACCCGCAAACTCACCCGTTTGGCCTCGTATGGCTCGCTTGCTTCCAACCTTTTAAATAAGCGTTCGCGAATCATCTCGCGCGTATGGTCGCTTAATCGGCCAGTTTCATCTTGCTCGATCGTCATTTTGCGATTCACCAAACCCAAAATCGTGCGATCAACCACGGTTTGACGAAATTCTTCAATTAAATCAAGGACTAATGATGGTTTACCAGGCCGATCAGTGTGCATAAAACCACCATATGGATCAAGCCCAGCCAGAACGAGACAACGCTCGATTTGGCTATACAAAATGCCATAGCCATAATTCAAGGCACTATTGAGCGGATCACGTGCTCCTTGGGTTTCACGCCCAGGCCAATCTAAATCACAGAGCAATAATTCACGCACGCCAAACCAATAACGAGCTGCGCCGCGACCTTCGATACTCAACAGTGAAGGCCGAATTTGCTCAAGCTGCTGCGGCATAACCCGCTCAGCTTCAATAATATGATCACGCATTTCGGCGATAATTGGCTGAACCCGTTGAAAACAAGCAGGATCAGCCGTTTTGCGATATTTGGCCATCATTCGAAGTAAATTATGCTGATTTTCTAATTTGCCACAGACAAATGCGCGAGCTAGCCATGCACCGCGCTCATTTTCAAAAGCCTGCAATTGGGCACGTCGTGTTTGCACCGTACCCGTTAATCCGGCGCTATAGAGCGAAGCATAGGCAGTACCTGTGCTACTCAAAAAATGAATGGGAATGCCATGCTCGGCGCAAGCTCGCACTGCATCGGATGAAATTCCAACGCCATACGATTCGATAATAACGTGATCAAGAATTAATAATGGAACTTCAGCCAAACGCTCTTTTTCACGCATGACCCGCAAACGACCTTGATGTTTTTGAATAAATGTGCCCCGTTCATGGACAATTAATTCCATCATATGCTCCAAGTTTGGTTATGAAATTCGATAAACCCCATTGCCTTTGGTGGTATCTTTGCCAACTTGAATCACGCTGCCCCAGACCAATAGTGGCAACAGTGGCCCTAAATCGCCCGCATAATGGGCAGTACCAACCAAGCCCCCAATTGGAGTTTTACGCCGTTGCCGCGATGAATAACTATCAAGATCAACCCAATGCGTATCGTTTTGCACAAGTTTGATAGTGGCAGCGGCGTTAAGTAAGGCCAAGCGTTGCTCATAGGCAAATGGTTCGCCACCATGTTCGCGAGCTAATCCATCATGGCGCTCGGTTAAACGTTGCACAATTGGGCGAAGCTGTGGCACTTTGAGCAAAATTTTCTGCTCAATAATCCGCAGCGGAGTCATAAAATGCAACGTCAGCAGATCGTGTGGTAATGATTGAGCAATGTGTTCAGCATCAGCCCAAGTCATCGGCAAGTTCGGCACTTGAATCCGTTGGCTACCAGCAGTTTGAATCGGCTGAATGTGATCATGGAGTAATTGCACCGCATCAACTTGCTCGACCACAAACCGCCCGCGCTCCCAATCATTTTCAGCAACCCGTTTGCCCACCCCATTTTGGCCCATCATATGTAAAGCCATCGCCACATACGGAAATAAATTGGTTGATTGGCCAATCAAGGTCAAGCCCCACGAAAACTGCTCATTTGGCTGAAACGAACCAGCATGATGAATTGGCGGACGGATAGCGAATGGTCGGGGTATATCATTGCCGCGCGGCGAAGCATCGCGATGTGGAGCCATTAAACTGCTGACGGGGCAAGCCTGCAATAATGGGCATTCCACACAGGTTTTGGCGGCATGGTTGGTGCAAAAACGCTCCCAGAGCGCAGTGAAAAACGCCCCGCGCAGGGCCGCCCCAGTGTGCACATGCAACTGGAGCGGCGCAGTGGCCTTGGCTTGAACGCGAATATGGTGAACAGCAAGAGTCATGTCAGCTCCTCAACAATCCGTGTGTATAACGTATAGCGATAACTAGAACGGGTTAATGCATATGGTAGAACAACCGGGCGTAAAATACGCTCATCGCTACTAATTTTGATGGATTTATCAGAATAAATATTAATGTGCTCCCAAGAGAGTTTCACTCCACAATCATCGAGTAATTGAAGCGTACCTTGAGTTAAGATACTAGTTTGGGTACTTGTTAAATTTGTCCAAGCATGGTTTAATTCCTCAATCCATACAATTTGGCTTTGACGTTGCCAAAATCCACCACGCTTACCAAAATATGAAATATGTTTAAAAGCTGCTGAAATTATCTCATCATATTGATTATCAAGTATTTTGATAGCAACACCAAGCTTATTTTCAAATTGCACAAACTCACGAAACGCTATTGTAGGATTAAATGGGTACAAACCGTCATTTAAAACCTGATTGAATTCATCAATATTTTTTTGATTAAACCGTGTTGGCCGTTGGATTTTAATAAAGGTTTTATTAACAATCACAACCTCAGGCAAATCTAAGGCAATCTCTGCATCACGGATCGTTGGCCATACTTGACTACCAAGTTCAAGCCCAAAAAGCTGGATCGCATTACTGACCAAGGCCATTTTGATCGCAAATGGCGTTGGCACAAGCAGACTCTGAGCGCCCGACGCTGTAGCCAGCGCCGGACGCAAACTAAATAAACTTGTCGGCAAAAATGAAGCGGTCATCCACATACGTTATACTCCTCGTTTAACGTCCAGTTTGCAATCCAAATTGAAGTGGTCCACTATTAGTAATTAAGTTGGCAAGGATTGTGCTTAAACTGGCAAAGTCGTGAAATTCTTCCACCACGACAGACTCAACTGCTTCACCAGCATTCAACGCAGCCTTTACTTGGGTACTTTGGTTGATAAATTGAGGATTAATGGCACTGAATGTTGGGGCAGGAATGGTACTTGTGCTATAACTAACTACCCCACGAATATCAACAAGGTGCGGCAATTGAGCACTACGCATTGCTCCTGCTGGGCGAATTAAGGTATATAGCACACTTTTAAGTAAAGCCTGATAGCGTGCAAGTCGTTCTGATTCATTTAAAACATAGCGTTGACTTAGATCGTTATAACCAATCCGTCCCAATTCTAAATTACAAACAAGCGCATATACACCGCTACTCGCAGGCCGATGGAAAATAGCCTGACCTTGGTTGCCAGACCGATCATCACCTTCTTGGCCTGGTTTTTCGGGATTATATTTGACATGGAAATATTGTCCAGTACGCGTACTTTCAGGCCTCCCAACAACCCAACCAAATTCCACGACGCTCTTGCGTGGAACAGATTGTTTACCTTCGGTAATCAAAATACCTTCAAGATCATCAATCATACATGCCTGGATGAGATAATCTAAGACTTGGGCAGGGCTAGGTTTTTTCTTATTGATAAATTCGATAAATGCAGGATCTCCCGAGATTCGATTAGCATTAAACCGTTTACAGGCATTACATAATTGGAGTGATTCATTTGACTGGGCAATACGAAATAAATGTTCGGCCTGAATATGCTTAAACATATCACCAGAAATTGCATTAACGCTCTCAATCCGTGGGTTATTATCTTGATCGCGCACAACAACATCAACCATACGAGTTTGAATTTGATTACCCTCACCACCTTCATTATTAAGTGAGTGCATATCAATAATTGCTTCAGCGGAAATTGATAATGATCCAAGTGTTTTCATGGTAATTAGCTCCTATATTGATAATAATTTTATACTTCTTCCGTTTTTGAATCTATTTCATTCGATTTACGTTCCTTGCGGGCACTACCATAAGCTACAAGCATCCGAGCAATAACTGAGGGCTTATAGCCATTGTCAAGCAAGGTAATAATATCATCAAGGTCGTCTTGGGCAACGCGTGAACGCTTATCAACTCCTTTCGATGTTTCAAATTTTTGAGCGCTTTCAGTATTATATTTAGCAATAAAATCAGTCAATGCTGCAATAAAATCATCGATATGATTAGATCGGCGAATAATTTCTTGCGTTAGTCCATAGCGAATTTCGAATGGAACTCTTTCTCCTTTCGCTTTTTTATATTGAAGATTTACCGTGCAATTTCGAATTGCATTCGCAATCCGCTGAAACCCTTCTGACTCAATAATTGAAGTAAGTGGTTTTTGCATTGAAAAGACCTCCGTAAGGGTGTGAACAGAGAAACGTTGTGGATATTCACCACGTTCGATTTTTTGGCCAACATATGGTGCATATAAAGCGCAAAAATCTAAAAGTGGCTCAACTGTACGGCTTGAAAGAAAATCACGATAGCGAGCTAATAGGGTATATTCTTCACTACGTTCACCTCCATCATAGGCACGAATACTCTGAACAACTGCAAGATGTTCCTTGATCACTAGCTCAATTTCATGAGCCTGCTCCAAGGATTCAATTGCTGGAACCCATTCAGGAATATTAAGAGCTGCAATGTTCATTACGGCAAAAGCGCTGCCCATATCTTTATAGAATGTTACCTCACAACCATGAATTAGGTCGCTTGGTCGTTTATATTTGCGTTTCGATTGCATTTGAGTATTACTCAAAGCATTCCGCTGATTATTTACTAGAACTTGAAGCAATCGCAAAAGATTTTGAACATCCATTTTAACAGGGCTATTACTCCAAGCAACTTCACGAAATAGATGGACAATTCTGCTTAATTCACGAAAATAGATTGCTTGTGGTTTAATAATATAGGTTTTGCGATCTTTACTATCGCGAATTACTTGAGGATGTGCCAGACGAAAGAATCCAATAAATTTAATCCATTCTAAAATCCACCATTCTTCCATATTTCCAATATCAAGCATATTGGATTTAGGTCGATTAGCACCTTTCCCAGCTGTTGGATTCGTTACTTGAAGCATAGTCATTGTTTGATCAAGCTTATATTGTTTGGCAAAAACCTGCCATTGTTTAAATACATCCATATATGGGTTAGGTGTAACACTAAATAGTTTCATGAGCAATTCTAAAATATAATTTTTTTGTTGAATTGCTAGATTTTTCCAGTTAATAACAGGGGGATTAAAAGAAACTGCTACCTTCATCTGATTAATAATCAAATAAAGCGGTAATGCAGAGGCAGGTTTTTGATCTGCAATAGCAATTAAGCCAGGTTCTTGATTAAGAATTGCATCAGAATTTCGCAATTTTGGCGGCAATTCATTTAATAATTTACGATAGACATCTCGTTGTGATTTTTGTTGCTCATAAGGAAAACCATCAATAATTGGTTGCTTATCAGTACTAATCGGTTGGATTAAGTTAAGATTCTCGGTATTATCAGCCAGCATCACTGGATCAAATCGTGATCTGAGTTGATAATACGAACCTCGATCATGAATTTCGACATCCTCATTACTAAGGGCATCAAGAATTTCAGCAAAGCCGACTGCTAATAAGGTATCAGCAGACGTTCCCGAGCGTTTATCAATATAGAAGTCATATAACGGCATACACTACTCCTTAATACGTATGTGCATAAAAGAATGAACGCCAATCGCAAAGTCGTAATACTCGCACGATGAGAAAATAACAAAAGGCTTCATGTAAATTTGCTTGCAACTTCGTATCATCAGCAATTGAAGTCATCTTTTGGCTCGTTAAGCTACCAGCAAATGGAATTTGTTCGACCAATAAATCAAGCTCAAATTGCCAATCTTGCCCTTGCGAGACCAACGCTAATACATCGTTGAGTGTCGTTTGTGCCTCTTCGATCAAACGAATAGCTTGATATTCTCGCGAAAACGAGGAATGATGCCGCGCTATTGCGGCAATCGTTGCCCGCGCAAGTTTAGCAATTTGAGGATCTTCATCTTCATAAAATCCTAGGCTGGATTCAATTAATTCATGGGCTAAGAAAGCACTTTCACAGGCATGATGTGGAGGTTTAGCAATAAGCTTGCGTAATGGTCGATGCTCTTTTTCACTATTTGTATGAGCAAAAGGATATTTCTGTGGAGCATATGTTTCATGCTTTTTAGGATATGTTTTAATCAATAGATTTTGCCAGTTCTTAGCAAAATCCTGCCAACCCTCGCCTAATTTACCAAGATCATGGCAAGCAATCGCTAAACGAATAGCTCGGTCAATCAAACCTTTTGGTAAACGCATTATTTGCTCTAGTCTTTTAGCCGAATAATCAATCTCCTCGATTAAACGAGATTGATATGCGCGATAGAGACCACTGATATGCTCAAAATAACTTTCTTGTTGGTATTCAATGGTATTAAATTGTTTCCGCCGAGAAACCCGTATATCACTCTGGAAAGTACTATTCCAGTCTATTTCTAGCTGTGGAAAAGAGCCATCGCGAAAGATAATTCCAAGTTCGGAATTATATTGGACATAGCGGCGTGGGAAAGCAAGAACTAAGCTAGCAACAATTTCGGCTGAGTTATTAATAGGTTGCCAAGTATAGGTTGGCTCAATTCGCTCATCTTCGCTGGATTGCTCAACATTCAGTAATTTAGCACTATAGGCAATCACATGTTGATCATCATTTTCAAGCCAATCTGTTGTTTGCGGTAAGCTTTGGGCGGTAAGCTGTAACCTTTTCCATATTCCTAAGAGACTGCTTGGTCGTAATCCAAAGGTTTGATATTCCCAAGGCTTCGTCGTAATTGCACTATTTGGGTCATCGTGAATAACAAAATTAACTTGGGCTACGTTACGAATTAACGTTGATGCAATTCCTCGTTCTGCACTAGCCCAACCTGAAGCAATCGATTTATCGATAGTGTCACAATTTTGAGCATATGATTCCAATAATTTAAGATCATTTTCGGTATGAACGGCATCAATCAATGCTTGTTCTTGTAAAAACCCGACATGCTGTTGATGATACGGTTGACATGCCTGTAAGGTATTGAGACATTCCTCGCGTTCATACGGTAGATAAGCACCTGCTTGCTCACTATCGGCAACCGGATAAATATGAACAAATCCAGTTTGCCCCGCAAATCGAGCACAACGCCCTGCTCGCTGAATCAAACTATTAGCTGGTGCAATCTCGCTATGAAGGTGAGGTATCGAAATATCAACCCCAACTTCAATAACTTGGGTTGTAACAATAATCAAATTTTGCTGGGATGCCAAGCCGCTCGACCAAGCATCTTTGCCAGCCTTTGCAGCAATATATTGCTGCTTAAAAGCTCGATCTGGATCAGTGAATCGGCTATGAAGCAATACTATTTCGATTGTGCCTTGGGTATGTTCCTGCAACTCTAAATAGATTTGTTGCGAACGTTTGACCGTATTACAAATTACGATTGAGATAGTCTCATGACAGGCTAAGACGCTTTTAGCCGTCAATGGTTGTTCTTGCAGATCGTAGATGCGCTGACGCTGAGCATTTAGTTGATCCAACTCATTAGATTCAGCTTCTGGATCGACTTCTGGAAGCACACTCACCACTGAAGCGTTCAATATTTGTGCCAACTCTTGTATCAACTTACTGGAAAATGTTGCGGTCATTAATGTGAATGGGCTAAGCTGTATTTGGCGCTGGTGGAGCAGCTGTAACATGCGTAGTGTAGTTGTGCGTGCCCCAAAACTATTGCGATTTTCCTGATCAATTGGATAGAGATGAAACTCATCTAGCACTAAGTAACTGCTAATTACAGCCGCCGGATTGATATTCGCGTTTTTGCTGCCAATACCATAGGGAATACCTAAAAAGCTGGCAAGCAATTGGTCGATAGTACAAAATGTAAGTGCCGATTCAAAATGAGGGTCATTAGGCTGATCACCGGTTTGTTTGGCAATTGGCTCACGTTGAAATTCGGCAAATTGCTGACGCAGTTTTTGAGCATAATTGCGATCAATTCGTTGGGCCAAATCGGCATACTCAACAAAAAATTGTTCGGTTAACACGCGGGTTGGGACAGTGTAAATACAACGCAGCGGAAAATCTACCGCTAATTGGCCTGCCAGTTTTTGCACATAAGCCGCCAAAGCTGCCCGAGTTTTCCCAGCACCAGTTGGAGCTTGTAAAATGACATTTTGTTGTTGAGTTAAGCGATTGAAGACACGCTGTTGAAATTGGCGTAAATAGCTTTGCATCATTTATTCTCCAAATAATGTGCGGAGAACATCATCATTCGGCATGGCACTTGGACGATTGCCCGATAATTTATAGAGTGTTCGTGCTCGTTCTAGATTGGTAATAATTGCTTGGCGTAATTCACTTGGTTCAAGGACTTCACAATCCGCCCCCCAACCTCGAATCCAAGGGACAATCGGAGTCCAATCATCAATCATAGCTTGCCAAATAAGATTGCCATAATCATCTTCTTGAATTGTTTGTGAAGGGTGCCAACGAGTTTCATAAACACGTTGACGAACCGACTGCTGGAATTTTATAACAATCTTAATTGGCTGATCATCTTGGGAAAACCAAATACCCCAAGCCCCCTCAAATAATTGAATTGGATCAAAGGTTGGATGAATTTCAAAAAGCTCATCTTCAACGACTGGAATCGAAATAATACGTTCAATTTTTCGAGCCCGCAACGCTTGGGCTTGCTCGGAAAATCCCACCACATAGGTTGAGCCACCAAGGGCAATCGGCTCAATCATATAAGGATGAAATACTTCATTAAAAGCTTGCGATCCGCGTAGTGGTTGATAACGCCAACTTATTTTGTGCCCTGATAGCCAAGCCTCACCAATTTTTTCTAATGCCCGTTGGGGACTGCTTTTGGCTATTGTTAATTCGGCTCGTTGGTGTGCGGTTTGTTGCAGAATATGCTCACCTGCAAGTTTAGCAACTCCTCGACTCAGCGTAAGTCCCAGCTTATGCATCACCTCAAGTCCATGCAAGTTCGATTGTTGAAGGTGTTGTTGCATCAAACGTAGGGCAATCATGGTAATTAGGCTTTCATCACGCGATAGCCGCAGATAGGTCAAATAACTATTATGATCAATATAGATTTGGCGATCATCAGTTTGGCAAATTGGAACCCCATCAAGGTCTAATTCCCTTAACCATCGTCGAATGGTAGCCCGATCACAATTAAATATTGCCGCTAATTCTGATTGGCGTATGGGAGTCCGACGCTCAAGCAGGAATCGCTCTAGCTTACGAACTCCCTCGATCTTGGTATAATCATGGATTTTCTTGGGCATTTGTTTGATCTCCTGATACGACGGCTATAGCTTAGCATGGGCATGGAGAAAAAACAGTAATTTAATGAGGAGCAATTTTAAAAATTGCTAAACGATTGCGTTCATCCTGCCAAAGATAGATCCCATGATCTTCAAGGCGTTGTAAATCTTCCATAACCATTTTTGCTGGATAGTTGAGTATGCGGGCAATATCGGCTTGTGTTAGGCCATTGGGTGATTGCTTGAGTAGCGTGATAATCGCCGTTTCGCGGGTTTTAGAATCGGGGTAGCGTCGAAACATTGGTTGTTACTCCTGAAATCATGATTATTTATCGATGACTTCAGGATATCGATGTAATGTTGCAAAACCTGCAACATTACATTACCCAAAAAGTTTTATCTATTTAATATATCCAAAGGGGAATTAAATAATAACGCCGCAGCTTTGGGGGTTAGCTGCGGCGTTGATACAGTTATTGATTCAAACCGAGGGCTTCGACCGTCAGCGCATCAATTTCACGCTGACCAGTCAGTTGGTTGACCACGCTAAATCCACCTGCATAATCCCACATCGTCCAGCCAATGTTAAATTCTTCAAGCACGCTGCGTAGATCATGCAACCACGCCGCTCGATCTTCGGGCTTGCTTTTGAAGCGATAAACCCCAAATTCGTTGCAGGTCAAACGTACCTGATGCTGTTCGGCCCAAGTCGCCGCTTGGCCAACCCACTCGCGCAGCGTATCAATGTTCCAGCGCTCGTTACCATAGTTAATTGCAGCATCACGCGCAACGTCGTCATCAATCGTCGCCACAATCGGGGCTAAAACTTCGGGACTCGATGGATAGGGCAAATATTCGAGATACGGCCAGTAGGGTGCGCCCCAAGTTGCCGCCTGATGGGTAAAGGTATGCGGATCATAACAGTGGAAATTGTAGATAATATTCGGATCAGCCAATGGCTCAAGCTCTAACAACTCGGCAATGCTCGACCATTTATGACCAGTTGCAATCAGGGTGTGGTTGGGTGCGCCAGCCCGCATCGCCGCCAACAATTCGGCTTGCACAAAGGCCCATTGCTGAGCATCGGTTACAACTGGCTCGTTTAACACTTCTAAAAAGAGCATTTCTGGATCACGCTGGGCCAAGTGAGTAGCTAAACTTTGCCAAAAGCTAGCAAAGGTTTTGACTAAGCTTGGCGAGCTAAATAAACGTTGCTTAAAATCATCCTCAGGGTGTAAATCGACAATTACCGCCAAATCATGAGCCAACATCAAATCGATCACCCGATCAACTTCGGCCAAATAGCTGGGATTCAATTCGGTTGGATTGCTCTCATTCAAGAGTACAACGGGGTTAAGCGTGAAGCGCAGATGACTACAACCAAGTTTGGCCAGCAGCGCAATATCGACCTCGGTATTGTACGTGCGCAAATGCTCCAAACTATATTGGTTGGTATAATCTTGGGCAAACCAATGGCTTAAATTGATGCCACGGGCTAACTTGGCAAACCGTGCATCACTAATCGCCGTTTTTGGGTTCGACAACGTTGTCATGATTATTCCTCACACAAAAACACGAAGCAACTAAGGCTTCGTGTTTGCTCAATTAATCAATTAGGCTCCTGCTGCATCTTCGTTCAGGCGCGGGCGTTTGAAACGCAAGCTATCGGAACGGGGAATTTTCGGCACACTATCGATCAAATTACGGGTATATTCCTGCTTGGGCGCACGGAAAATTTCCTCAACCGTATCATATTCGACGACTTTGCCATGGTACATCACAGCAATTTGGTCGCTCATATGCTCGACAACCGCCAAATTATGCGAAATAAACAAATAGGCTAGACCCAGTTGTTTTTGCAAATCTTGCAGCAAGCGCAAAATCTGCGCCTGAATCGACACATCAAGCGCACTCACGGCTTCATCACAAATCAACAATTTAGGGTTCAAGGCCAAGGCGCGGGCAATGCCAATCCGCTGTTGCTGACCGCCCGAAAATTCAAATGGAAAAGCATTGGCAGCACCAACATCAAGCCCGACCAACTCCAATAATTCATGGACGCGCTTGGTGCGTTCGCGGGCCGTGCCAACATTGTGAATCAACATTGGATCTTCAATGGCACTATGCACGGTCATCATCGGGTTGAGGCTCGCCAGCGGATCTTGGAAAATCATCTGAATATCGCGGCGTTTGAGTCGTAAAGCTTTGTTGGACAACCCGGTAAAATCAATGCCATCGAAGAAAATTCGGCCTTTTTCGGGGTCGTACAAGCGAATGATACAGCGCGAAAGTGTCGATTTGCCCGACCCCGATTCACCGACAATCCCCAAGGTTTCGCCAGCATTGAGCGTAACCGAAACATCTTCGACAGCGGCAAAGCGGCTTTTATCGCGCATAAAATATTTGGAAACGCCCTCGACTTTGAGCAAGGGCTGGCCTGAATTAGGCGTGGATTGATTGAGCGACATTGAGCATCACCTCCGCTGCTGCATCATCACCTTGTTGGGCAGCCTTGACCACGGTATCAGCGTGGAAACAAGCCACCAGGTGATTGGGTTCGACCGTAGTTAATTCGGGCTTGCGTTCTTGGCAAACGCTGCTTTTGAAACGGCAGCGTGGCGCAAATGGGCAAGCTTTATGCACTTTTAAGGCACTTGGCGGGTTACCAGGAATCGGCTGGATGGCAGTTTTGCCGTGGCCAATTTCCATGGTGCTGTTGAGCAAACCCAAAGCATAGGGATGCGCTGTGTGCTCAACCAAACGATCAACACTGGTCATTTCGACAATTTCGCCAGCATACATCACCGCCAAATTATCGCAATAGTTGGTGGCCACGCCCAAATCGTGGGTAATAATAATCATGGCCATGCCCGTTTCGTCCTGCAACGATTCGAGTAGATCAAGCACTTGAGCTTGCACCGTTACGTCAAGTGCGGTGGTTGGCTCATCGGCAATCAGCAATTTGGGTTTGAGCGCCAGCGCCAGTGCAATCATCACCCGTTGGCGCATGCCACCAGAAAATTGATAGGGATAATCGTTGAGCCGCTTGGCAGGCTGGGGAATCCCAACCCGATCAAGCAACTCAATCGCCCGTTCTTTGGCTTCGGCTGCCGAGTAAATTTTGCGCATGCGCATACTTTCGGTAATCTGCGCCCCAATTTTCATAATTGGGTTGAGGCTGGTCATGGGGTCTTGAAAGATCACCGCAATATCACGACCGCGCACATCTTGCAGCTCACGCGGAGCCATTTTGACCAAATCAACCCCGTTGAAGACTGCCGAGCCACCGACTACGCGGCCAGTCCGGCCAATCAAACCAAGCAACGAAAGCATCGTCACCGATTTGCCCGAGCCAGATTCACCGACGATCCCGAGGCTTTGGCCTGCTTCAAGCGTAAAATTAACCCCGTTGACTGCATGCACCACGCCACCAGGCCGCTTGAACTCGACTTTGAGATCCTTGACTTCCAATAATGGCGCACCCATTAGCGTTCCCCTTTCGTGTTGAAGATTTCTTGCAAGCCATCGCCAAACCAAGTAAAGGCTAATAGCGTGATGCTAAACAAAAGGGTTGGCCAAACGGCTAAGTGCGGGAAGCCGCGCATTTTGCTAATCCCCAAGTTAATCAAGTTGCCCCACGATGGCTCTGGTGGTCGAATCCCAACCCCAATTACCGAAAGCCCAGCCTCGGCAACCATGGCATAGGGAATCCCAAAGCTCAGCGCCACCGCGATTGGGCCAAGAATGTTGGGCAACACATATTTGGTAATAATGTGCCATTCGCTTGCCCCCAGCGTGCGGGCAGCTTGCACATATTCCTGATTTTTCAACGAAAGCACTTGGCCGCGAATCAACCGCGCATAGCCCGCCCAGTTGGTAATCGCCAAAGCAATCACAATCGTGGTTACTTTTTGGCCGAGCGTCGTTGCCAAAATAATCGCTAACAAGGTCGAAGGAAACGAATTGAAAATCTCAACTAAGCGCATCAAAAAGGTGTCGGTTAAGCCACCGCGCATCCCTGAGACCGAGCCAATTGCTGCTCCGATAATTAAGGATAGAATCGATGTACCCAAACCAACGATTGCCGCAGTTCGCACCGCATAAATAATTCGACTCAACTGATCACGGCCAACATCATCAGTTCCAAACCAATGGGCGCTGGAAGGCTTTTGCCATGTTTCGGCCAAATTCTGATCGTTATAGTGATACGGTGCAATCACAGGGGCAAAGATGGCTAGGATGACAAAGATGATGACCAAAACTAAGCCAACCAAGGCCATTGCATTACGGCGATAGCGCCGCCAAAACACCTTGAGCAGCGATTCCGCCACCGGAAGCTCCTCTTGGGCTGTAGGTTGTGAAAGCTGATTAACTGCCATGATACAAGCTCTCCTTTGAGACTAGAGCGTGGAACAACCAAATTAGGCTTCGAGCTTAATCCGCGGATCAAGGATGCTATAGAGGATGTCGGCTAATAAGTTGGCCAACATAACCCCAAGGGCCAAAATAACCGTGCTGGTGATTACCAAGGGGTAATCGCGTGCGCCCAGCGCGGTGGCAAACAATTGGCCAATCCCTGGAATCCGAAAAATATTTTCAATCCAGACTGAGCCGACCAAGGCATAGGCAATTTGCGGCGCAGTGGTTGTTACCACAGGAATCAAGGAGTTACGAAGGGCATGGCGCATAATCACCAAGCGTTCGGAGATGCCTTTTGAGCGAGCAGTACGAATAAATTCTTGGCTCATGGTTTCGGCAACTTGGTTGCGAGTAAAGCGGGCAATCCCAGCAATTGGCCCTAGTGCCAAGGTTAGCACTGGCAAAATTAATTGCTTGAAGGTTGGCACGGGTGTGGCCCAACCACCATTTGGCAGTACATTCCAAACTTGCCCAGCAAAAATCAGAATCAGCACAATTGCCAAAACATATACGGGCACAACTTGGCCGATCATCGAAAAGCCGGTCACGATATAGTCAATCCAAGTATTGCGGCGAAAACCAGCAATTACCCCGAGCGGAATACCTACAATCAAGGCGAGGCCAATCCCGAGGAAGACGATTAACAAGGTTCGCGGCAAACGTTCGCGTACCATATCTTGAATTAAGATGCTTGGGCTTTGAAACGAGGGGCCAAAATCGAAGGTAACCGCATTTTTGGTGTAGGTCCAAATTTGCATATACAGTGGTTTATCGAGGCCATAGCGTTCATCGAAGAGCGCCTTTTGAATTTTGAAGGTCTCGCTGTTGCTATTTGCCAGCGTGGTCATTGCGGCCACCGCTCGCTGGACATCCATAAAATTGCCTGGAGCTTTGGCAAGCAGCGTATAGGAGATGGCAATAATCACCACCAGCGAAACTGCCATCATCGCCAAGCGTTTGATTAAGAAGAAGATAAAATTGACGCGCATAACGACCCTACCATTACTAAATGACAAGTATCAACAGTGCATTCCATCATGGCAGAGCCGGCGATCAAAGCGTGCAGCCGTATGTCAGTCAGAATGCGGGCAGTGGGGCAACTGGCGGGCGTTGATCAACGCCCGCCACTGGCCAAACTTATTCAGTCCACTGTAAGTATTGATATTGGAAGATCCCGCCCCACGAGAGTTTGTTGATCACAATGCCTGAGAGTCGTGGATCGGTAGCGTAGTACAACTTGTCGTAGTAGATGGGGATCATCCAAGCTGAGTCGATTGCCAATTGTTGAATTTCGGGCAAGGTTTGCCAAGCGTCGTCGAGCGTTTGGCCAGCCAGTTTGATCATCAAGCGTTGGGCTTGTTTGTTTTCTTCGGTACGATAATCATACCACGTTGCGTCTTGTTCTTCTTTCAAGACCAACAACAAGCCATCTTTGTAGGCAGTCAGCTTTTCAGCGTCATCTTTAGCTGCGGTAAAGCGTTCGTTGATGGCATCCCATTGATCTTTGAAGCTGGGAGCTTCAGGAGCTTTAGCCGAGATTTTGGCCATTTCTGGCTCTTCAATTTTACTGATAGCTTGGCGCTTAGTCCAAGCAGCTTCAGCACGAGCGGTCAAATCAGCCCAATCGCCAACGGCTTCGGTGCTGCTGACAGCATCGATTTGGGTTTGATATTCAGCGAACTTAGCCATCCCGCCTTCTTTGAAATCCATGAAGTACCAAATATGGTTGGTAGCCAAGGTCAAGTCGAGTGGTTGGAACCAGTTCATTGGGCCGCCGAGAGTGGCAAAGCCTGGTTGAATATCTTTGTTGTAGTTCGACCATTGGATATTTGAGTAAACTGGACCCTCGTTGTTTTGGATCACAACCTTCACGCCCAAGTTATCTTGCCACATCTTGACGACGGCTTCGATCCAAGGCATTTGTGGGTCGTTTGATGGTGGCGCGTAGAAGGTCAATTCAGGGAAGCCAGCGCCATCGGGATAGCCAGCTTCGGCCAGCAATTGCTTGGCTTTGGCAACATCGAAGGTCAAGCTCTTAACTTTATCCTTGACCCGCACATCGCTGTTGAAGGTATCGGTTGGGACTGCCAAGCCCTTCAAAATTTGGTCGGTGATCGCTTTTTTGTCGATTGACAAGGCGAAGGCTTGGCGCACCCGCACATCTTGCAATGGGCCAGCATTCAATGAACGATTGTATTGAATACCCTTCCAAACGATTGGGTTTTCTTCGCTCTTGATGTTGTCTTTGATGTCGGGGTTGCCTTGAGCGTAGGCCAATTGGCTAGCATCTTCAAGGAAGGTGAATTGAATTTCTTGGTTTTCAAAGGCTTGCAAGCGAGCATTAGCATCGGCGTAAGGCCGCAAAACGATCGTGCCAACGTTGCCAGTGCCTTCGCCAACATAATTGGGGTTGCGCTTGAGCACGATGTCGCCGCCGCTGACCCATGATTCAACAATGTATGGGCCGTTGTAGACAGCATTCTTGGGGTCGAACCAATCGCTAGGATTGGCTTCCAAGCTCTTAGCATTGATTGGCATGGCGTTCATAACTGGCAAGAAGTTGATAAAAGCAGCGTTTGGTTGGCTCAAGGTCACTTCGATCGTGTAATCGTCGATCAATTTGAAGCCGACTTCATCGACACCAACTGCACCAGCCTTGAAGGCATAGCCATTTTTGACATAGCCCATCATCCCTGCCCACATTGGAGCATCTTTTAATTCTGGGCCAGCTGCTCGAACCCAAGCAGCATAGAAATCTTTAGCGGTAACTGGGTCGCCATTCGACCATTTTTTATCTTTGCGCAGTTTGATCGTCCAAACGAGGTTGTCGGCTGAAGGAGTAGCGCTTTCGGCGATTTTTGGCACGATGTTCAATTGTTGATCGTAGCCATACAAGCCTTCGAACACAACGCCTTGTGAGACAAACAATTGAGCTGACCAGTAGGCATGGTCAAGACTGGTAATGCCACCTTGTTGGAATGGCAAGGTTACCGTCACATCTTTAACATCTGTACTGCCAGTTGTCGGCTGGGAATCAGTGCCGGCGGTTGGTGCCGTGGTTGGAGCGGTAGCATCGCTAGCAGTGGTTGGTTGGGTTGAGTCGGTCGCGGTGGTTGCAGTTGAGGCGGCATCGCCACAGGCTGCTAAGAGTGGCAAAACGAGAATCAGGAGCGCAATCAAGCTCCACAGGGTTTTTGGCTTCTTTACCATGGGAATTTCCTCTTCTTTGAGCAAATTGAATCCAAAACGACGTACTACAATGTCAAGCGTTTGGGTTACGATTTGATCGTCGATGAGCCTCCTTAGCTAGAGACAATCAAGCTTGATCATCCTCACAAGCCTGCCCAACCGAGAAGCTAGCTAGATAGTTGCTTCTGATGCCGTTGTCGAAGCAAGCCGGTGCATGTTGGGTGTTACATGCCGAACATTTGGGAGATTAATTACTTTTTTTAGTAAAGAAAATAAGTTCCCTGGAGGCTATTGCAGTTCTATTGCTAGCGATAGACCGGTCTCTCACCCCGATAAACGCCGATTTAGCACTGCCATAGTCGCTAAATGTCCCGCAAACTTGAAATTCACTGAAGAATTATTGAAATTTGTGCTTATTATAGAAGAATCCTACTAAATGTCAAGTATGTTTTTTACTAAAATCTTTAGAAAAATATTTGAAACAAATTCTTTAGATTCAATTAATCCCTTAATGACGGCATGCCACCTGATCAACCTTTGGTTCGTACCATTTAACAGCTATAGCGATAATCAATAGTTGTTTAATTAGAAGGTATTTCCAATGAAGCCATTCATCAAGCCGCTGCGTGAGCATACAATTCCAGAAATAATTGGTGGTGGTGGGGTAATCTTAGGTATAGGGGTTGTGCTTTTATGCATCGTTTTTGGGGTTGATATTAATACATGGAGAATTCAGTGGCAGCCACGCCCACTCTATCCTCATCGGATTGGGCAAGTAACGCTGATTGATACATCAAAACAGCATCAGGCAATTTTCACCAGCGCAAGCGATATTTACGAAACATTCGCATGGTACGATCGAACCTTGGCAGAACAATTATTTCATAAAAATATAAACATCGACACACCCGCCATACAAGAGAAAACCTATTATATGTGTACCGGAATGAAGATAACTGTGCGCGGTGAAGCAGCGACGAATACATTTACAATCACGATGCGCAAAGGGTTTCCTATGCGCTCTCCACCATCGTGTAGCGAACTCATATTTAAAAATCAATCAATTCCAGTCTATCTCCATCACGAATCGCCAATCGTCGCTCAAGGGGTTGATACAATCATGTTTACTAGTAGCAGATCCATTACCGAAACACTTGAATGGTATGATCAAACGCTTAAAAGCCAAGCATTTCAAATTGACACGAATACAAAAAACCTAGCCCACACGCAAATTACCTATCATCTTTGTAATGGAATTAATATTACAATCATTGCCAAAATCAAAACGAATCTATTTCAGGTTTCTAAACACCAAGCCTTATCGGATCACAATCAATCGGCGTGTAATAGCAGACAGTAAAAATCTTAGTATTACAAAAATAATGGATCTATCTTCAAGCTTGGGCTTGTTGAGAGCCAAAAGCTTGAAAATAGACCCATACAGTTTAAGCAGCTTGCGCCAAAATTGCCTGGGCTTCAGCCACGGTCAAAACTCGTCCATGGCCTGCTAACAGTCCGGTTCCAGTCGAAAATAAACGCCCGCCCTCAATCAAACCGCCCAAATCCATGGCGGTCGCCCCCAAGGCTTCAATTAATCCAATCACAACCTGTTTTGCTGCTTGATCGTCGCCCGCCACAAATAAGGCTTTGGGTGTTGGCGGCTCATTCAAATGGGCCAAATCAGCAAACGGCTGATGATTAAAGGCCTTAACTAACCGGGCTTGTGGCAATAGTTCAGCCACGATTTCGCTTGACCCACGCCCGCTTAAATCGTAAAAATCACTAGGTTTTGGGCCAAAGCGATTATTGATTACGTCAATGACAATCCCATTGTAATTGGCCAATCGCTCTAAGGCAGCGGGAATATGCTGCCAACGAACCACCAAGATGATCATTTCAGCCTGTTGCAACTCGGCTGATTCAACTGCCGTGACCTGCGGGCCAAGTTGAGCAACCAGCGTTTGCAACGAGGCTGGGCCACGCGAATTTGCCAACAATACTTGATGCCCACGCTCAACCAACAATTCGCAAAACATTTGACCAACCCGACCAGCCCCTAAAACACCAATTAACATCGTTGCCTCCAACCAAACACAATTGCTGCAACAACTATAGCGTGATAAGCACTGCAATCGTTCACTATTTGGATGGAGTGCGATCCTGTCCATTGGCACAGGTGGCACAGCTCTAAGCATGCTCCAATGCACAACCTATGGGGATACAATGATTGGCTTTGGATCCAATACACTCTTGGAAGTGCCCAATCTCGCCCGCTACTACTGGTCTTAGCTCAGCTATCCTCGATCTTCTGCCAAGCCTGAGGGGTCAAGGATTCGGAGTGTTTTTGGAGCATTTTTGGACTCAATTTGAAGTAGATTACCAACTTCTCGGAAGACTTGACGCATAGACTAACGAGCATTGTAACTGACTATTACGAAGGAGAACTCATGCGTCATAGCCTGTTTTGTGCACTTTTATTAATCGGACTAACACTTCTGCCCCAAGCTTCGATAGCAACCGCAGACGAATTGAGCCAAGCGGTTACTACCCGTCAAATTAGCGGCGGCGAGAATTTCTCGTGTGGTATTTTTGATGGTGCGGCCTATTGTTGGGGTAATAACGCTGATGGAAGGCTTGGAATTGGGGTTGACTTTAACCGCACATGGTATGTTAAAACCGCTGCACCAGTCGTTGGGCTTGGCAGTAATATGCTGCAAGTTGCCACCGGAAGTCGGGCAGCATGTGGCCTCTTAAGCAATGGAACAGTCAAATGTTGGGGTGATAATAGCTACGGGCAACTTGGCAATGGAACCACTAACGACTCACTTGTGCCCGTGGCTGTGGTTGGCTTGAGCAACGTTAAAAGCCTAGCAGTTGGCACGGCCTATGATCATATGTGTGCTGTGAAACAGTCAGGGCAGGTCGTTTGCTGGGGGTTCAATGATCGGGGCCAATTAGGCAATGGCACAACAAATCATTCGAGCACTCCAGTTAATGTCACTGGATTAAACGCTAATGTTGAAACCGTGTTTGTCGGTAGCAATACCAGCTGCGCGATTGTGGCGGGGGCGGCTAAATGTTGGGGCAATGGTGGCTCTGGCCAGCTTGGCAATGGTGGTTTTAATAGTTCAAGTATTCCGGTTCAAGTGAGTGGCCTAACCAGTGGCGTAACTGATATGGCGCTTGGTAGCACCTCAACTTGCGCGATTGTGGCGGGGGCGGCCAAATGTTGGGGCAGTGGTGACTCTGGCCGGCTTGGCAATGGAACGCTTAATACTTCACCCTTGCCAGTTCAAGTATATGGCTTGACTGCCAACGTTAAAAATATCATGAGCGGTTATAACCATGCTTGCGCAATTGTTAATACCAGCATTGGTACACGTGGCAATGAAGTACTATGTTGGGGTAATAATGATTTTCATCAAGTAGGCTCAACCAATAACTATGAAATGCTTCCTTTTACCGTGGCAAGCACCAATGGCTCAACCAAACTTGGCAGTGGGCGTAACCATTCATGTACCATCATCATGGCTTCAGTGATCCGTTGTTGGGGTTTGAATGGTGATGCCCAGCTTGGAATTGGCACCCAAGAACCAGAAGTCGCCACTCCTACTGATGTTATTCGGCCAATGGCTCAAGTAGTAGCGATGGATTTAGGGGCGGTCCATAGTTGTGTCACGCTTGCCAACAGTCTCAATCGCTGTTGGGGTGATAACCAAAGCTATCAGATCGGCACTGGAACAAGTACGATCTATCCCAATCCAACCTATCCTCAAGGGCTTCCCGCAGCTGGCCTCGATATCGCCGCAGGTGGAGCAGGATGTGTGGTTTCAACCGATGCTCGACTGTTCTGTTGGGGAAGGAATATTTTGGGAGAAGTCGGGAACGGCACGACCAATATCGTTGCAACCCCCACCCATATCTCTATTCCTGGCGGGGTAAAACAGGTGGACTCGACTGGGGCAACGACCTGTGCGCTCAATATGACCAATCAGGTCTATTGTTGGGGCTATAACGAGGATGGTCAAGTTGGCAATGGGACAACTACCAATCAACTTACGCCACAATTGATTAACATTGATGGTCAGGCAACCAGCATCAGCCTTGGTACAAGGCATACCTGTGCGTTGATGACGACAGGATACATCAAATGTTGGGGCAGTAATAGCTATGGCCAGCTTGGCCTCGGTTCGACCACCAATTACCCAACTCCACAGTTCGTTCATAATGCCAGCAACGGAAATGCGATCGAATTGAAGACCAATGGTCATCATACCTGCGTGGTGATGGCAACCACGGAAATTCGTTGCTGGGGATATAACGCCTCTGGGCAAATTGGGATCGGGAATACCACGAATGCCTTGGTTCCCTTCAGTGTTATTACTGGGGTCAAATCAATGGGGCTTGGCCTCAATCACACCTGTGCGGTTATGCTTGATGGCACGCTTAAGTGTTGGGGGAGCAATAGTGATGGACAGTTGGGGAATGGAACGACGACTGGCAGTCTTTCCCCAATGACCATCACTGGTATCACCAACCTCTATCGGGTCAGTGGCGGGATGTTTCATACATGTGCCGCTCAATCGACCCCGACAATCTACTGCTGGGGTGATAATAGCTATGGCCAGCTTGGTAATGGCAGCACCACCGACTCGCTTGTTCCAGTGCTGACTACAACTATTGTTCAATAATCTGGGCAATCGCTGATTCAGCCAGCCTACACCAATCGCCGTGTAAGTCACGTGGCTCAGGTTTGAATCCAAACCTGAGCCACGCCAATAAACTTATTTGCGGGCAAATGGAAGATAGATGGTATGGGTAGTTGTGGGCTGCCAGATCGCCAAACCAAGCGCGGTGTTGCGACCAACTTGATTGAACAAGCCATAAACGAATAAACGATCATCGGCTAATGCAAGATCCAAAACTCGCCCATTCGTACCATCACCAACCGCAGACCACGCTTTCCCATTCCAATAGCCAAGGTTGTAGCAGACGCAATCGCCAAGTTGGCTAAACCAACCACCAACATACACCCCAGTTGCGGTCGCCTCAATCGCCTCAATCCTCACGTTGGACGAGGCAATTCCATTAAACTGATCGCCATCCCAATTGATCAATTCGTAATCCTCTCCAGCGTGCTCAAACTGCCCGATGACATACAACCCATCAGCATTCACAGCAAACTCGGAGACAGTGCCGGTAAGCGGTGTCGTTGGTTCGACCCAAGCACTGCCATTCCAGCGATGGATAATGTTGGTCGTGTCGCCGCCGCTCGATGTTTCAACCATGGCATAGAGCGACTGACGGTAGCTAAAGAGCTGAATGTTGAGATTTGCGGTATTCGGCGGAAAACCAAGATTATCCCAACCACTGCCATTCCAGCGATGGAGGCCAGTATTAGCAACAACAACTGGCGTTTGGCCATCAATAATCGACAGCGTATACAGGTGGTCGGCTTGAAATGCTGGCAGAATGCTTACCGCACTCGCTCCATGCACATAGCGATAAACTTGGTAGCTCATGGTTGGGTGATGTCTGGCGATGATATACAGCGATTGATCATCAGCAGCCTGCCAATCCTGCACAATCGGATGACTCGTTGGCAGCGCAACCGTTTTCCAGCGCTGCTCTTCCCAACTCAATAATTGATCATGAAGCAGATAGGCCACCTGCGCTCCAGCCTGCAAGCGCAAACTTGGCGAATGATACACCGGAACTTCTTGCCATTGATTATTGGCATAAACCGACAACGCCGGTTCATCTGTAGGTGTAAAGGCTGGTGCCGATGAATTGATAAAGAGCTGATTATGCGCTAAATACAAGCTATGTTTATCGGTACATTCACAAGCAGGCAAGGGGTTTAAGCTGTTCGCAGCATAACTATACACTTGAATCTCCAAACCATTGAGGGTTGAGAGATAGGTCTGATCTGCATCAAGTGCATACGCTGCCAGCATACCAGGCACAGCATCAACGATTGGGATCCATGTCGTGCCATTCCAGCGCATTAAGGCCGAGGTTTGATTAGTATAATGTTTGATTCCATAGATCTGATCATTAAAGGCTTTGATCGAAGCAACCTCAACATCGAGCGGCAGAGTATGAAAACTCGTGCCATCCCAATGATAAAGCATGCTAAGCGTTTCATACTCCTCATGCACCAAACCACTAATATAGATACCACTTGATGTTGTATTCATCGTGAGCTTGTCATCAAGTGTTATGGTCATGGGAGTGGTAACAGATCCATCCCAGCGCACAAGACCATCGGCTGGTACACCATTAAAGCTACTAAAGTCCCCTAAGATATACAATTCATTATCATACTGAGTAATATGCTCCACCCAACCCCATTGACTAGCCCCGCTCCCAGTTGATTGCCAGGTTGCACCATCCCAACGAATAAGGCTGTGTTTCGGTAGATTACCAAGAATAGGCTTACTTCCCCCAACAAACAGATTATTCTGAAAAAAGGTCATTGATTGATAGCCCGGAGCTGAAAGCCTCCAATCAAATTGATCCGCAGCCACTCCCGACCAGCTGGTTCCATCCCAGCGCACAAGGCCGTACACGTTAACCCCTGCAACTTGGTTGAAATAACCACCAAGGTACAAATCGCCATCAGGGCCAATCGTCGCACTATCGATCCGACCATAATCCGGTTGGAGATCGGCAACCTCAGTTTGCCATGTTCCGGTTAATCCTTGGGTGTTGACGAATTGGGTTGGAGAAAGAGTCGTCGTTGGCTTTTGAGACCGATCCCATTGTTGATTAATATTTTGGGGTTGCGCTGACGAATTATTCGCTGGAACGCCAAGCCAAACGACCACCACGATTAATAACCAGGCTCGCCATTGAGTGATTAAGTGAATCATACAGAATTACTCCTAGCCTAAAATACCGCTAGACAACCGATAACTTCATAGAGAATTACAAATCTCTACATAACTAGAGACGGTATCATAGCACATTCAAGCGCCGTTGGGAATTATTGGCAATCGTAGGCCGCTGCTTTTATCAAAAGCAAACACCAGCCGAAGCAGTTGTTGGGGTTGGTACAATCATTTAGGTATTGAGGTGAAATATCCATTTTCTGTACACAGGATCGATCAATCCGCCCCATTAGTTCGTTGATAAGGGCGGATTGATTGTGGCTGATTGGATATTTATAGCGAAGAGGCGCTTACAGATCTTTTTTGCGTCGAGCGAAGATGCTTTGGATACCAATAAAGATCAGCGTTAGCACGCCGACGCAAATCCGTGTCCACCACGAACTCAGCGTGCCATTGTACTGAAGGATGGAGATAATCGTTCCTTCGATCAGAATGCCAAACAATGTGCCGATTACATTGCCAACCCCGCCAGTGAGCAGCGTACCACCCATCACCACCGCCGCGATGACATCCAATTCAACCCCAGTCGCGAACTGCCCGTAGCCAGCGAGCAGCGAGATACTAAATACGATTCCGGCGAGAGCTGAGCAAAAGCCGCTGAAGGCATAAACCATGATTTTGGTACGGCCAACCGGAAAACCCATCAGGCCAGCCGACTGCTCGTTGTTGCCGATGGCATACATAATGCGGCCAAAACGGGTAAAGTAGGCAAGATGGATCGCCACAAGCAGCAGCAGCGGACCGACAAGGGTGGGAATGTAGACATAGGCTTTAGCAAAAAACGGAATATGGATTGGGGTAAGGGCAAGATATTTGTAAAATGGGTCGGTGATAGTGACCGATGTGAGGCTGATGATGTAGGCAAGGCCACGGGCAAAAAACAGACCCATCAGGGTAACGATGAACGGCTGCACTTTGAAAAAATGGATAATGCTGCCCAGTCCAAGCCCAATCGCTGTGCCCATGACCAGCATCAGCGGTATAACGACAGCTGCACTGACCCCCAATTTGAGCAGCGCAGCCGATGCCGCCGTCGTCAGTGCCAAGACCCCACCCACCGAAAGGTCAATCCCTCCAGTGATAATCACAAAGGTCATACCGATCCCAACGATCAGCAGGAAGCCATTATTTATAAACAGGTTGAAAAATGCCTGAGGCCGTTGCATAGCAGGATACAGTTGGGAACCAATGATATAGGCCATCAGAAAAATCGTAATTGTTGTCAGTAGCGGGCCATGCCGCAGGACGGAAAGCTTCAGGCGTTGTGTCATGGTGAATCCCTTTCAAAGCGGTGACTCGTAGCGATCCGCCGCTATGGGCGCGGGAGATCCAGTTTCTCGTCTGATGTCATCACATCCGGCTTGTTCTGATGATCCGCGCTCTTGCTACGGCGTTTGATCAGCCGACGATCGGAATAGAGCAGGATTACCAGCAGAACTAGCACTGCCCGTCCAGCGAGCAAGGCGTTTGCTGGCACTCCCAGCGCATACATCGAAAGCGTGAATGTCCAGATGACCATCGCGCCGATCACGCTCGCTAGGAGCGAAAAACGCCCACCAGACAACATCGTCCCACCCATCACAACGGCCAGAATTGCGTCCAGCTCATAGTTAAGGCCATTGTTGTTACCATCGGCACTATGCACGTAGGAGCTAAGGATCAATCCAGCGAGAGCGCTGCAAAAACCGCTAAACGTGTAGGCCAGCAACTGAATATTCTTGGCACTGATCCCACTATAATAGGTGGCTTTTGGATTAATCCCCACGGCCTCGATGAACAATCCGATCGGGGTTTTGCGCACACCAATCCAGGTGATGATTGCCACCGCTGCAACAATATAGATCGATACAGGCAGACCCAAGATGTAGCCGTTGCCAAACCAAAAGTAGGGCGTGTAGTAGATTGTGATAATCTGACCGTTGGTAATCAGCTGGGCAATACCCCGACCAGCAACCATTAATATCAAGGTTGCCACCAGTGGCTGGATCTTAGCTCGCGAAACCAGCAGACCATTCCAAAGGCCGCACAACATCCCCGCCGCCAACGTTGCTAGCACGATGATTGCCAGCGGCGTATTGGTAGCGTTTCTGGTCAGGATCTCATTTGAGACCAACTTATCGGTCGGTGCGGGGTTGATCAGAACAGCACCCATAGCTGCTGAGATCGCCATAACAGCTCCAACCGAAAGATCGATACCGCCAGTAGCAATCACCAGCGTCATCCCGATCGCCACCAGCATGAGCGGTGCACCATTATTCAGCACATCAATCAGATTGCCATAGAGATGACCATCTTGGATATTGATGCGAAAAAATTCGGGGATAAATAGCGCATTAAATCCAAGGATAACCGCCCACGCGGTAAGCACCCAGAACAGGCGGCTTTCGCGAATCCGCTTGAAAGAAGCCTTGTAGTTCATGCCTCACCTGCCATCGTTTGCATAAGAGTTCGATCACTGACTGAATGGTCGTACTCGGCCACTTTGGCGCGGTCGCGCAAGACTAGGATACGATCGCTGATCCGCACCACCTCTTCCAACTCGGAGGAAATAAACACGATTGACATGCCATCCTTAACTAATTCCAGCACCAACTTTTGAATCTCGGCCTTGGCACCTACATCAATGCCCCGCGTCGGTTCATCGAGAATCAGCAGGCGTGGCTGGGTAACAAGCCAGCGAGCAAGAATAACCTTCTGTTGGTTGCCGCCGCTTAAGTTTTTAACCAACTGGTCGGGCGATGGCGTGCGAATACCAAGCAGTTTGATGTATTTCTCGGCAATCTCATATTGCTGCTGTTTGCCAATGAACCTGAACCAGCCATAACGTCCTTGCAAGCCAAGGATAATATTTTCACGAATGCTGAGATCGCCCACAATTCCCTCGGCCTTGCGATCCTCAGGACATAGCGCAACTCCACGCTTGATCGATTCTCGCGGAGAAAACCGCGCAACCGACTGCCCATCGACCAGCAATGTGCCACTATCAGGAGTCGCAATGCCAAAAAGCAGGCTTGCCAACTCGGTACGACCAGAGCCGAGCAGCCCTGCAATTCCAAGCACTTCACCAGCATTCATGGTCAGATCGAGTGGTTCCAGCATGCCGCTCAAGCCAAGACCGCTTGCATCGATCAATCGTCCCTGATCGGGCTGGCGCTCGACCTGCGTTTTGTCATGAGCCAGTGCCTGCAATTCGCCGACCACTCGCCCAAGCATTTTAGCCACTAGTTCAACCCGTGGGAGAGCTGCAATATCGAAGCTGCCAACGAAGCTCCCATTGCGCAGAATAGTCACCCGATCAACGATTTCGTACACTTGATCTAAGAAATGCGTGACAAACACAACCCCGATGCCCGCCTGCTTGAGCGCCCGCATGACCGCAAAAAGCCGCGCAGTTTCGTTAGCATCCAAGCTTGAGGTTGGTTCATCCAAGATTAGCACTTTGGCCGAGGCTATCTCAAGAGCGCGGGTGATCGCAACCATCTGTTGGATCGCGATCGAGTAGATGCCGAGCGGCTGCGTTACATCCAACTCGATACCAAGTCGTGCTAGGGCTTGGCGGGCCAATTCGTTCAGCTTTTTCCAGTAGATACCGCCAAAGCGCCGTGGCTCATGGCCGAGCATAATATTTTCGGCGACAGAAATATTCGTGCAAAGATTAATCTCTTGATACACCGTGCTGATGCCAAGCTCCTGCGCATGCTGCGGAGATTTGATGCGGATAGCCTTGTTTTCTAGCTCAATGCTGCCTGTGTCGGGCTGCTCCACCCCAGTAAGAATTTTGATCAGGGTAGATTTACCAGCACCGTTCTCGCCCATCAGGGCATGGATCTCGCCTTTTCGCAGCGTAAAATCGACACCTTCGAGGGCGACAACCCCGGGAAATGCTTTGGAAATACCTTTGACGGTGATAAGATTCTGCGGATCAGCCATAATGATCACTCGCCTTTCCCATATCGCCGATTGACCCCGCTGGGAGAGATGCGATATCTCCCCCAGCAGCATTGGCGGCTAGTATTTGCGCGTCGGCAACAGCTCTGCGGCGTTCTCTGGATAGTAGACCGTTTCATTGGTGATCACTTCTGGCTCAACTGGCTGACCGTTCATAAGCTTCAGCGCCAGTTCGAACACCTGTGGGCCAAGCAGTGGGTTACATTCAACATCGGCTTGAAACCAGCCATCAACCATAGCTTGGAAGCCACCGCGTGTGCCGTCTACCGACACAATCTTGAGATCGCCTGGTTGGACACCAGCTGCCTTGAGGACTTCGATTGCGCCGATGCCCATATCGTCGTTGTGGATAAATAAACCTTGGAAATCTTTGCCAGGCGTGTATTTTTTCAGCAGCGCCTGCATCACAGGGACGGCCTCAGCCCGAGTGAAATTACCAGTTTGCGAGTCGAGGATAGTGATATTGGAGTTGAGTTTGTTGCGCAAACCCTTGGCTCGCCCGACTGCTGCACCGGAGCCAGTGGTTCCTGAGAGTTCGAGAATCACGCCGCCGTTTGGCATCATCTTGTTGAACTCTGCGGCAGCTCGCTCGCCTTCCAACACCATATTGGAACCGATGTGGGTGCTATACAGGGATTTATCGGCGCTCACGCTGCGGTCAACAATAATCACTGGAATTCCAGCATTCTTAGCCTCGGTCAGAACAGCATCCCAGCCATCCTCAACCACTGGTGGCAGGGCAATCACATCCACGCCCTGCTGGATACAGGCACGCACGGCGGAAATTTGATTTTCTTGTTTCTGTTGGGCATCAGAGAAGACGAGTTGTTTAATTCCAAGAGTTGCCGCTGTTTCTTTGATCGAGGCGGTATTGGCGGTACGCCAGTCGCTTTCAGCTCCAAGCTGCGGATAGCACAGCACCATGTCGCTGTAGGTTTTCGCTCCCGCCGCTGGCGCGTTCGCCGATGGTGCAGTGGTAGCTTCCGAGGCACCGCAACCGGCCAAGCCGATGATAACCAGTAGCGCCAACAGACGCGTCGCGAATGATCGTGAAATACTCATGGAACGTCCTCCTTAGAGAATAGAAAATCTGGCCAGCAAACCATTGTTCGCGATGAGAAATTTTTGCGTAGCTCTTCGCCAGGCACGGCGTGATACGCGGCACGCAACCTGTGCGAACCTAAGAATGATTAGTCACGCGGACTTCATAGCTCAAAAGGGTTTCAACAGTGGGAGGAAATTACCTAATATTTGCGCCTAGGCAATTCCTGTGCGGCGGTATCCTGTCGGTATACGCCCTCGATCGGCTTGATCCATTTTTCGACTGGTGTGTCATTGGCCAAGTTCAGCGCCGTCTCGAAGAACAGTGGACCAAGCAGCGGGTTACACTCGATGGTAGCGTTCAGCTTGCCAGCGATCATCGCTTCGAAGGCGGCTCGTACCGCATCAATCGAAACAATCTTGATATCAATGCCAGGCCGTAGCCCATACTCCTCGATCGCCTCGATCGCACCAAGCGCCATGTCATCGTTCTGAGCAAACACGCCGTCGATGCTGCTGCCATGCGTTTGCAGTAAGGCTGCCATTTCTTCTTTGCCACGGGCGCGAATGAAATCGCCGGACTGGATGTCGATCACCTGCAGACCAGGATGTTCGCGCAGGCATTCCTGAAAGCCAGTGCCTCGTCCGATCATCGGTGCTGATCCTTGGGTTCCTTCCAAGATGATGATCGATCCTTGACCATCGAGCAGGCGGGCCATCTCGCCACAGGCCCGCCGACCCTCTTCAACAAAGTCCGAGCCGATTCGCACGCTATAGAGATCGTCGGGCACAGCGGCGTTGCGATCGAGCAGGATTAGCGGGATGCCGGCCTGTTTCACCTCGGCAAAAACCTCGTCCCAGCCCGTCTCAACCACTGGCGAAACTCCGATAACATCGACACCTTGGGCAATAAATGAACGGATGGCCTTGATCTGGTTTTCCTGCTGTTGCTGGGCATCGGAAAGATCCAATTCGACCCCGAGCAGGTTCGCCGTATCTTGGATCGAGCGCGTGTTGGCGGTGCGCCACTCGCTTTCGGCTCCGATTTGGGCAAACCCGACAACCAACTCAGGATAGGTTTTGGTCTGAACATCGAGTGGGGATGCTGTTGCTCCGCTGGTACTAGGCGAGGAGCCGCCGCACGCCGCCAGAGTCAACACCATAGACAGTGCGATGACGCGGCGGTAGAGTGCAAGGGCTTTCATTGGGGAGCGCCTCCTTTGGCGATTTCCAGACCAGACGTGGTCGGTAGATCAACTGATCGATGGGCTACTGTGGTTAGTATAGCAGTTGGCCGGGAGCGAACAAGCGTTATTCCTACGCAGAATATCCGCTATTTTAACGATTTTTTACCGATCGCAGTGTATGATTTTTTAGCCTGGTGTTCGATTTTTTACGATTATAAGGTATGACCCACAACCAATGGGTCGCATACCCTTGATCATAATTCTTGTCACGATCACGCCAACCCACACGGGACGACCCTCGATGAGGTACTGGTGCTCCATCCTAAACTCTACTTTTCGGAGCATGTCACAGACCATTTCCGCTGTGTCCCGTTTTCAAGCCAAGCATACGTCTCACCGATCCTCGATTAGGCTGGATTTTGCCAAATCGTTGGCGATGGACTTATTCACCTGCTTCAGGATAAAAGTCGGTGCAAAACGGCTCATCAGCTTCATGATGTTGCTCATGCCTGGCCGAATTTCGGTGGTGTCGTGTTCGAGTTGCTCCAGAGCTACGCGCACCATCTTATCAACATTCATCACGATTGGACTCTTACTATTGAGGGTGTCGGAACCCAAGTTCTCCAGTAATGGGGTGATGGTGGCAGGCGGAGCCAGTTCAACTACCGTAACACTCGTATCGTGCAGCTGGATGCGGAGGGATTGGGTATAGGAATGCAAGCCAGCCTTTGCAGCGCTGTAAATAGGAGAACTGGCCAAAGGTACAAAGGCCAGCAATGACGAGGTATTAATGATGGTGGCATGGGGCTTTGTTTTGAGAAACGGCAAGAATTGCTCGATCATGCGCACTGGTCCAAGCAGATCGACCTCAATCTCACGGCCAATGTCCTGTAATCCAATCCGCCCGTTCAGCCGCAGCGTTCGCATCACACCAGCGTTATTGATCAGCATATTCAGATCAGGAAACTCGTTCGTCACGCGTTCATAGAGTGCGGCAATTGCCGCCGGATCACTAACATCGCTTTGATAGGTCTGTACCCCTGGAATATGTTCGTGGATGGCTCGGAGTTTATTGGGGTCTCGTCCGGTCACGAGAATGGTATTCTGTCGTTGGTGGAGTTGCTTGGCGAGTTCCAAGCCAATACCGCTCGTTCCGCCCGTGATAAGGATTGTGTTTGCTGAAAGTTTCATGAGACCTTTTGCCTTTCTATCAGCAGCGATCAGGCGCAATCGCTGCAATGCATAGTTAAAGATGCAACCGCGCATTCAAAAAATCAGTCGAGAACGCATAGGCTATTATCTGAGGATGTATTGGCGTGATTGGATCGGCATGCAGATACGCACCATCCTTACCGTGATCGACTAGATTAGCCTACGCGTAACAGCGCCTTCTCACTCAGGCCGCGAAGCAGGCACGAAACACCTTCATCAGCCGCAGCGAGCCGCGTAATCGTAGCTTGCGCCGGATAAGCGCCCATGCTGGGGTGCGATCGCCAGCCACGATCGCCAGCCACGTCTGACTGTCGGCAGCAATCCGCAGGTCGGCATGGCCGACGCAGCCCTCCGTGATCATCACTCGCTTCCTCGAATCAGGCCCGTCGCCAATGCTGATGGTTGCCGCATAGTCCTCGGCACCGCTGAAAACCAGATGGTAGATCGCGTTTACCCCTTCGGCAGCCGCCGGACGGAAAACCCGCGGCAGGCTTTTGACGAAGGATTCGACTGAGGAAAAGCGGATGCCACTGCCGACCCGCTTAACCCGCTTGTGAGGAAAGCGCCGCCGCACATAGGCCGCCGTCGTTTCGGCTGATACGTAGATGGTTTCGACCTTATCTTGCAACGGCTTGACCACCTCCTTCAGAAAGCCAGCCCGATTAGTCAGAAAAGGCGCGATAACGTCATCACCAGCTGGACAGACGGCGATGCAGTAGGCCGCCTTATAAGAGGCTCCAAAGCTGAGGCTTTGCCACATCGAGGCTGTCTCACTCGCCGAGGTGCGCTCGTAATAGGTCGGGGCATCTTTGCTTGACACGAGCGTTTCCACCCAATCGTTGAAGCCGCCCATAAACTCGCGATAATTGTGGGTAAAACAGGCTCCGAAGTCGAAGTCGCCAGATGGACTGATTGCACCAACTGGGCAGGCCGCCACGCAGAGCTTGCATTCCAGACAGGGATTGTAATCGATCGGTTTGCTCTCTTCCCCAATGACGGCATCGGTGACAATCGTACCCAGCAAGATAAAGTTGCCGAAGCGCGGGTGAATCACGTTGCGGTGAATTCCCATCTGCCCAAGTCCCGCCGCTACCGCCACCGGTTTGTGCGAGATGATCCAGCTTTTGCCAGGAAACCGCTCGACTTCCATCGGAAAGCCGCTAGCCGGATTGGCCGCACGCACGCCCTGTGCCTCTAGCGCCGCGACAATCGTATGCGCTGCCGCTTCGGCGTGATCAACCGTGTGGTGGAACTCCAGATTGGCAACCGATCGCGCCGGGCTGCGGATCGGCTCGCGATTCATGCGGCAGACGATACTAATCAGGCTGCGTGCCCAAGGAAAATTTTCCAAGATCTCGGCTCGCTGATTGTCAAGCTCGGCCCGATCGATGGATACGAAGCCCACATCGTCTGCACCAGAGTCGAGGCAAAGCTCGCGGAGTGTCGCATCGGCCAGCCTCGGCGATTCCTCGTTTGACTGCGCAGCCCGCTCTCGTTTGAAACGCAGCACCGTCGGATGATTCTGCAAATGAGCCATAGATACTCCAAATATAAGTGCATATACACGTAAATGATCAAAAAAATTAGCGAACCCCATGGCGCAGCATTTTTAGCCTGTCGAGTAAATCGCCGAACTGATCGCTACCAAGCACCGCGACAACCTGTTTTTGTGCCTGCTCCCAAAGCGGCAGCGCCTCCTCAAGCGCCACAACACCTCGAGCAGTGATCGCCACCCGGCGGCGGCGGCCATCGCCATCGGGCTGGTCTTCGACCAAGCCATCGCGCTGGAGCGCCCGAAGATTGCGGGTCAGGGTAGTCCGATCCATCCCAAGCGCCTCGGCGAGCTGTCCCATGCCACGAGGTCCGATCAGCGCCAGCGTACCCAGCAGGGTAAACTGGCTACAATGGAGGCCGGTCTCCTTGAGTGCATCGTCATATACTTGCGTCACAATCCTGGCCGTCCGCCGTAGGTTGGCGCAGGCGCAAAAACGCAATTCGGCTAACACGTTGGATTCCATCGGCATTCCTTCAAGATAAGTGCATATGCACATAACTATACGTTATTGATAGCCCACCTGTCAAGCGTGCGGTACAAAATCAGAGCCAAGGCCGACAAGCCAGACGGGGCAGGTTGGCTTCGATCGCCCGTCGGACTTGCGGCAAATTGTGCTGCTTGATATCCATAACCCCATACCTCATTGCTCGTGCTAAGAAGTAGCAAGCGACAACGATGGTTGTGCGGTGCTGCCACGCTGCCGTGGGATGATCAGGACCACACATGTGCCACGCCCATGTTCGCTTTCGATCGACAGCCCATAGTCGGAGCCATAGTAGAGCTTGATCCGCTGATTGACATTGCTGATGCCGTAGCCATCCTCAACGACCTGCATAGCACCTGTCATCCAGAGGTTGCCCGCTGCCAGCAGCTCCCGCACATGGGCCAGCCGTTCTTGCGTCATGCCAATACCGTTGTCCTCGACCTCGATTTGCAGCCGATCAGCATCGAGCCAGCGGCCACGCACCACAATAGTGCCGCCATTGCGCTTATTCTTGATTCCGTGATAGAGCGCATTTTCCACCAACGGTTGGAGGGTCAACTTGAGCATCTCGCTACTACGGGTGTCATCGGGAATGTCGATCTGGTAGTCGAGGATATCGCGGTAGCGAATCTTTTGGATCGTCAGATAACTTTCGATATGGGCAATCTCATCATGAACCGTGATCCAATCTTTACCTTTACTCAGCGTGATTCGGAAGAAACGCGACAACGCCGCAACCAGATCGACGATCTGCGCTGTGCGCTTGGCTTCGGCCATCCAGATAATCGCATCAAGGGTGTTGTAAAGAAAATGCGGATTGATCTGAGCCTGCAGCACTCGTAGCTCGGCCTTTTTGAGGTTCTCGTGTTCCTCAAGCTTGGCATCGAGCAATTCCTTGATCTTGCCGACCATGATGTTGAAGCTTAACCCTAGCTCGGTGATCTCATCGGCGTTATCAGCAATTACCAGCGCCTCAAGATCCTGACGAGCAATCGTTGTAGTAACGTCGTGCAGCTTCTTGATTGGAACATAGATACTTTTTGAGATTCGCCAGGCAGCAACGATTGAGAAGAGGATCGAGGTCATAATCACCGCTAGGCCACCGATCGCCCAGCGGGTCAGGTCGCTTTGCATAGCCTGATATTGTTGTTGAGTACGATTAACCTCGAAGAGCGCATACGCCTGCACATTACCCTCAATGAGCTGGGTGATGCTGCGAATCTCTTCCATCAGCACCAAATTCTCAGCAAAAGTTTTGTTCTGGGCGATCTGAATGCCGACCTGATCGATCGAACTGCGCAGCGTTTGCAGCGTGTGCTGAATAATTCGCAGTTTGACTCGACCCTTTTCCGAGCTGGAGTTATCGATCATCTGCTCAATACGATGATCAACATCACTCAGGGTTGCATATTGAGTACCTTGGGCAAATGGTTTCTTGCCAGCGATAATTTCCCAGATCTCGGCATCAATCGATGGCTTGATATAACCGTTAATGCTATTAGCAGTGGTAATGTTCTGAATAAGCACATCATATTGGGTTTTGTATTCTAGGCCAGGGACGATTAGGAAGATATATGGCACGCTCATCAGGATGACCACCATCAGCAATGCCAGCAGAATTTTATCGCGGATGGAAAGTCGCAGACGTAACCGAGGAGCCACAGCTCGTTTAGCCAATGCGACTGCGATAGGCTCACGATTTGACAAATGCTCATCCATCACACATATCCTCTCGCAATCTAGATGCGCTAGTTTTCGCTAGGAGTGTCGGCGGAATTCATTAGGTGGTTGCCCAACAACCTTACGAAACACCGAGTAGAAATAGCGCGGGTTCTGATAGCCAATGCGATAGGCGATCTCGCTGGCAGTCAGCGAGGTTGAGCGCAGAAGTTCGATAGCCTTGCGCATACGGACATGGGTCAGGTAGTCAATAAAGGTCTCGCCAACCTCGCGCCGAAAGACGGCGCTGAAATAGGTTGGGCTGAGTAACACATGAGCAGCTGCCTGGCCCAGCGACATCGCAGGATCTGCATAGTTGGCATCAATATAAGCGCGGGCTTTCATAATGATTGCACCGCCGTGGAGTTGATCGTGGTCGTATGGCTCGACTTCCACTGGGAGTTCGATTGGGTGCTCGATCTGCGCCAGCGCCTGCGAAAACGATTGGGAGATCAAGCTGAGTCGCTCGGTTGGGTCGCCGCTGCCAATCATAGCCCGACAGCCAATTTGCTCGGCCACGCGCTGGCGCAGGGCAGCAGCCAGTCCATCCGCTCGCTGGAGCACATCAACTCGGGTTGAACCCTTGATAATCAAGATCGTATCTTCCATGCCATGCTTAAAGGCCACAACCGACCGCGATTCGCCCAGAATTGCGGCGACGATCACATCGATCTGTTGATAGACGGCATATAGCGGCGCTGTTGTGGCGCTAGGCGGCATGGCGTGCATCACCAGCACCTGATACCATGGTGCCAAAAGATCAATTTCAAGGCTACGTGCTTGCTCCATAAAGTCGGTTGTCGAGCTACTACCAGCTACAAGGTCAAGCAGACAGCGTTCGCGCAACACTGGTTGATGATTAGACATCTGCGTTTGAAGGGCATCTAGCTGTTCCCGAGCTTGGCGTTCCTGATCGATCTGACCAGCGATCTTGCGCAACGCCGCTAGCAGATCTTGGGCAACAATCGGTTTAAGTAGGTATTCAGTAACCCCGATTTGGATTGCTTCCTGAGCGTAGCGAAACTCATCATGGCCGCTGAGGATCATGATTTTCGTCGTCGGCAGCGTCTCCTTCAAAATTCGGCAGAGCTGTAGGCCATCCATAAACGGCATTTTAATATCAGTAATCACGATATCGGGCCGTCGCTCACGGATAATTGGGAGGGCAATTTCACCATCCGAAGCCTCGCCGCAAAACTGATAGCCCGCCGCTGCCCAGTCAATCGCGTCGCGAATCCCTTCACGGGCTATGATCTCGTCCTCGACTAAAAAAACTTTGTAGTTCATCGTTGCGCCTCTCATGCATCGTCGCACGATCATCGTCGTCTAGCGCCTCAGATATTTAAAAGCAAAGCATACACGAAAAATAATATTTTGGAACTAACATTGTATCTCGGCCAGCGCATGTGCCAAGTCAATGGAACCCTCACGATTCGGTAGGAGATTAATCCAAGGCTCTTCCTTTCTTTATCACGCGCTCATCACTAGTATACCAAGGGTGTCGATTGGGCATCCCATCCTAATAAATGGGGCCAACGCCTCCGTGCTTGCAATGGAATGTATAATCGTGCTAGCTTTCTCCAGTTTGGGGAAACCAACCGAGCTACGTGAAAGGATCGTGTGTGCCACAGGATTTTAGTGGGCAAGTTGCCTTAGTAACTGGAGCTTCGCGCGGCATTGGAGCCGAAATTAGTCGCCAGCTGGCGCAACGCGGAGCCGATATCGTGATTAATTATCGCAGCAAAGCCTCGCGAGCCGAAGCGGTTGCCAGCGAAATAACTGCGCTTGGCCGGACTGCGCTCCTGGCTCAGGCCGATTTAACCCAAATTAATGATTTGATTACGACCCAAACCCAAATTCAACAAGCCTTTGGCAAACTCGATCTATTGGTACTCAATGCTAGTGGTGGCCTTGAAAAAGATAAACCAGCTAGCTACGCCATGGATCTCAATTTAACCGCCCAAGTTCAAACCGTCGAAACAATGTTGCCATTGATGCAGGCTGGCAGTTGCATTGTTTTCGTCACCAGTCATTGGGCGCATTTCTATGGCGAACGGCCAATTATCGCTGGCTATGAGCCAGTTGCTAGCAGCAAAAAAGCTGGCGAAATGGCACTGCGTGAACGGATTGATCAATTTATCCAGCGTGGAATTCATTTTTATGTGGTTAGCGGCGATATGATCGAAGGCACGATCACGCCCAAATTGCTTGATCGTGCCCAACCTGGCTTTTTGGCCGCCCGTAAAGAACACAGCCCTGAGCCAATTCCCACAATTGAAGAATTTGCCAGCGCGATTGTAGCAACCGCCGCCGATCGCAGCCAAGCCAATGGTCACACTGTATTCGTAGGGCCGATTATTTAATAAGCTAATTAGAAATAGCCCAATGGTGTACCCATTGGGCTATTGGATAAAGTTATATCAATGATTTTATTTAAAGTTACTTAGATTAACTGGTAGATACAATGGATAGAACGCTTGTTGAATCGAGTCAGGCGCACTCGGCGCTTTGGCACTAAACACCTCGGATACATTTCCTTGGCTATCACGAAAACGCACAAAGAATTCTTGATCAAACGGGACACTCACATACTGGCTATACGGTTGCCATGCATCATTAGCATACTGATCTGTCCAAACTTGGATTGATTGGATATCACCAGCATTGCTTTGGGCAGTTAATTCAAGAATCATGTCGGTGTCAGTATTGCGATAAAGATTGACTGCCCCAACCACATTTTGCTGGGCTAATGCTAGCTTGCTAAATGTTGGTGCAGCAGGCTGATCAATGCTCGGGCTAAGCGTAGTCGCGGGAGTGCCATCGTAAATCCGCATACTTGAGGGCGTAAATCCCTGAAACAAGCGCAAACTATTTTTTAAGGTTGTGCGTGCACCATTTTTGATCCCAGGATCATTTACAATATAGTTTCCAGGGTCAGTACCTGAACCACCAAGCACAACCAAAAAATGCAATCCACGGCTAGGATGACTGATTTCTAAAATTACTGGAGCCTTGCGGAGTTCTTGCTCCAAGCGTTGATAGGAGAAAGCCGGCCATGCGACATATTGAATGCGATTATTACCACAAGGCAGCAGCCGTGAGCCAGCCCAAACCATCGGACATGCTTGATTGCCCATACAACTATTTAATGTACTAGGATTTTTATCAACCCCATAATATTGAAACAGCATCGCCAATGAGGTTAAGGCACAACCGACAGGCCCAATGTTGCCTCCACAGGATTGCATCGTAACGCCACTCCAACGGCTATCCCCCTGCCAAAAGTAGGGCACATTCCATTCATGTGGAAGTTGTGGATACGGCCCAGAAGGATCGGCAGGGATAATTAGTGTACTTTTTAGGTTGACCCATCCGCTAAATTCGCTACCTGCTTGACCGTCGCCTGCCTGCACCCGCCAACGATAATCACCACCACGCGGTACTGTTACTGGCCATGACGATCCAACCCAATTTGAAGCTTGGCTCCATGTGCCATCAACCCGTTCGATGACAAATTGGAAGTTTCGCGCCGGATTTGGCCCATTGTCAGGATCGCCCATATCTTGAGCTTGCAAAGTAATTTGGGCTGTGTGCAGAGTACTTCCATTGCTTGGGCTGCTTGGTTGCGGAATATGGGGCGGCACATTGATATGATTAATTGCAATCACCCGATCAACCGTATGCCACTGCCCCGTAATCCCACTGCGATAAGAAAGGCTAATTGTGGCATGGCCTGCAGGAATTTGCTGCGCATCAAAGGTAAAAAGATAGCCTGCATTAATAAAACGCGCATCACCAAAATGGCCTGCAAGGTCGGGGCGAGCCTGAGGATATTGGGCAGCACCAAGAAAATTGCCATTAATGCGCACATGCACATCGGTTACTCCCGATCCGTTGAGTGAACCAAGATCAACCGCCCAGCCACGAATCGATACCATCCCACTAACAACTTGACCAGTATGTGGCTCGTCGATATTCATCCGTGGAACCGATACTTGACCAGGGCTGACAGGCGAACATGTTCCTGTACCATGGCCGGTCACCCGACAATCGGTGCGGGCGGCTCGCTCCATAAAATCGCCTTCGCTCAACAACACATCATTCGCTGTTGCATAGATGCGAAATACCTCAGGGCTATTGGATGCAATATTGATCACCATCCGCCACCATTCAGTATTACTCGGCGAACAACCACCACTAGAGCCTGAGCGATTATAAACTTCACTCCGCCAAATGCCAACGCTTTCCGAACGCATTTGAAAATAGGGAGCATCGGAACATAAACGCAAATAAATTGCCGTTGATGTGCCTTCGCGGGCAAAAATTATCGTCATTCCATGCATCGTCGAATCAGGGCTTACAGGAATATCCACAGGTTGATCGGCAATAGTTCCAATTCCAGATGCAAAACTTGATTGAGGGATCAGCATACCAGCCAGCACGATCAGTAAACCCCAGCGATATAACAAATGTTTCATTCGATCAATCCTTGTTATTACTCATTGGTTTTAGCAGACAGAAGCCAACAGGAGAATTTTCGGCGTTTGGTCTAGCTACCTTCAACGCAATGGGGTTTGTTGAAGTTATGACTGTAGGTTGAGATATCCTTTCTGATTACAACAAATTGATTTAATTTCAAAGTAAGCTAGCCATATACATCTACGCACAACGATACATCGATCTGTGAGGATTCAGGAATACACGAACGTGTTAAAATGTTAGCAAGCGCCGCCAAATTCGGGCTTAAGCTTGAGGTCAAACACCCGTTTGATCAATTGGGTACGACTGCGCACATCGAGCTTGCTGTAAATTTCGCGCAAATAACAGCCGATGGTGTTTTCTTGCAAATGTAACAATCCAGCAATCTCGCGGTCAGTGTGGCCATCAGCAATCAAGCATACGATCCGTAATTCCAGCGGAGTTAAGTCTGACATTGGTGTTCCTCCTTGCAGTCGCTATTCCATACCAAGCAGACTAGCAAAGCCGATCGGGCCGAGTTGCATGTTTGTGCAACTCAGCCTAACGTTTGAGGAAATTCAACCAATGCATAGCCCAAACTACACCTTTGCCGACTTGTTACACATCTTTTTTGCCTTACGCCCCAACCCCGATCGCATTCGCACCTACGATGATTTGGCTCAAGCAACTGGAATTTCGCGCCGTTCATTAGCCCATTGGTTTGCTGGCGATTACGCTCCCCGTACTCCAGAGCCAGTTGAACGGCTCGGCGATATGTTGGGGCTAACCGGCTTTCAAATCGATCTGATGTTGTATGCGATCAATCCACGTTGGTCACGCTACAACACTCCAGCTGATCAACTGCAAACGGCTGAGGTCATTCGGCGGGTCGAACAACGCTTGCCAGATCCAAGCATCAGCACCAACGATCTGCCAAGCCCAAGCCAAATCGAAAGCACATGGCCGATCTTGTTTCGCGATAGCTTTGAATCGAATGCCCATCACTGGGGGCTTGGCAGTAAAGATGATGATTCAGGCCGCGTCGAACGTTCGATCAGCAATCAATGCCTCGAACTGCGGTTGAGCAATCGCTTTGTCAGCGAAATGTTTATCGGAGCCGATTCGCAATGCTTCACACCTGATCGCTATTATTGTTCGGTTTATGGGCGCTTTGTTAGCGAGGCTGGGACTGATGATGGGTTGGCGCTTATATTTGAGGAGATCAGCGATGCCTGTCATGGCTTAATTCGCATTCGCGATCGAAGTGGCGAGTTTTCAGTTATTCAAGGGTTTCATGGGGGCGATTTTTGGAAAATTTACTTGCAACGCCGCCCAATCCACGGCTATCGTACTGGCCAATTTAATAAAATCTCCCTGTTGGTAGAGCATCAACAGCATTCACTATTTATCAACGATTACCACCAAGCAAGTTGGGAGATGCCGCGTCTGCCTGCTAGCCGAATCGATCTTGGGATTATCGCAGGTGGTCAGCAACAAGCCGAGGTGCATTTTAAAGATTTTGGGGTGCGTGTGCCCGCCGATCAGCGCCCCTTTGCCACGCTCGAAGCATTAATCGGCGGAACTTTAGCAAATTCAACCTGGCGCAATCAGTAAACCCCGCAATTGCCACTTGCTTTAGAGCACACTCTAAGCTATATCATGCAAGCAGCAAATGTTGACGTTTGTGCAGGAGTTGAATGTATGGTAATGCAACAGGTCGTTGAACAAAGCTTAACCATCCAACAGATGGCCGAAATTACTGGCCTCAGCGCCCACACCTTGCGCTATTACGAACGTGCAGGATTATTGCACGATTTGGTTGATCGTAATCAGCAAAATGGCTATCGCTCCTATACCCAACGCCATATCAATTGGATTCATTTCATCAAATGCCTACGGGCTACAGGCATGCCGATTCGTGATATTCGACGCTACACCGAATTGCTGCATCAAGGCGACCATACCGTGCGCGATCGTTTGAACTTGTTAAAAGCGCATCGACTGCGGGTTGAGCAGCAACTAACTGAGGTGCAACAACATCTTGAGGCGGTTAAACGCAAAATTAGCTATTATGAAACGCTTGATTAATGGGGATTAAACATTCAATTAATCGCCTAAAAAATCAGCGCTTAACCTGATCTTTCAATCCAAAGCTATGGTATGATCGGCGTAGGTTGATCGATTTTAGGGTTTGCTTGTGGTTAAACTGCGCCAAATAACTAGCGTACTGGGCATTTTATGGCAGCAATTGCTCTGTTGGGCAATGGTGCTGCATCTTGGTGTGGGTTGCCCAGTCGGCTGCGTGGTTAATTGTGAAGCCCAAGCCCAACTTAAAACCCCAGTCATCGAACAACCAATCACCTTAGAATGCACTACCGAACACTCGGCTATGCCAAGTTATGCGGTTGAGCCAAGTAGCCCCGCCAACACGGTCGTGCAGTTGGTCGCTTGGTTTCCAATGGTGTTAATTCTGCCCTGCTTCAGTCGCAACCTAGCCAGCCAACGCCAACAATGGCTGATTCCATCACAACAAGCTTACCCGTATATTGGGCAGCCAACCACACCGCCTCCTCGCCCAACAAGCTGAGTCCATCCGTTCGATTCAGATCTTGTTGATGCTGTAGATCTACAGCTTTTTTGAGGATGTGCATAATGAGTAGCTCAACCCGTTCAGGCAAAGGCCATCGCCGCAACCAGCCCGCCCGTTCGTTCAAAATGTTTTATCTCGCCCTTGGGTTAATTGGCATTCTTGGAATTGGCTTTGTGCTCGTTCAATCACTGAGCAAGCCCGCCAGCGTCAGCAATACTGGGCCAATGCCTAACCAAGCTGGTTTGAACGCGCCCGTTGGCAAAACTGCTGATAACTATTGGTACAAAGGCCAGCCCGATGCACCAGTTAAAGTCGAAATTTACGCCGATTATGAATGCCCAGCTTGCCGCACGCTAGAACTCGAATTAGCGCAAGCCGATTTCGATGGGTTGTATGTCGAAACTGGCAAAGCTCAAGTAATCTTCCGTGAGTTTCCGCTGAAAACAATCCATCAATCGGCCCAATTAACTGCTGAAATCGCCCGTTGTGCTGGCGATCAAAATCTATTTTGGCCAATTCATAATGCCTTGTTCAATAGCCAAACCCAATGGGCCAAAAGCCTTGGGCCAAAAACCCAAATTATGGCCGCTGTCGAGCAAGCAGGCGCTGATCGCCAAAAAATTGAAAGTTGTGTCGATGCAGGCACCTATACTGATGTGATCAACACTGCTTACGATGCAGCACTAGAACGCCAACTACAACAAACGCCCACAGTATTTGTCGATGGTCAACAAGTTAACTTTGAAACTGACTTTGCCAAAACCTTGATGGCAGCGGTCGATGCTAAATTGCCAGCCAATAGCAGCAATTAATCAAAAAGGCGAGCGATCCAAGTCGGTTGGATCGCTCGCCAGCATTTTAGGCTTGTTTGAAGAAACGAATTAGCTCGCGGGCATGATCCAGAAATTGGCCATCGGTCGAAATTTGAGCCACAGCATGTTCAATTTCACGGCTAATTTGGCGATGTGCTGCTTCGTTATTGGTGCTCAAGCTTTGCAATTCGACTTTTAATTGCTCGATACGGCGCTCTAAACGTTCAGCCTGTTTGACCTGCTCGCTGGCCCATGAATCGGCTTCTTCAAGGTTCAATTGCTCAATTTTGTATTCAAGCGTTGCTACTTTGTCTTTGAGCAACATAATATCATCACGGGGGAAACGCACTTCCTCATGAATCGTGGCTAGCCGTTGGGCCACATATTCATAGCCTCGTAAGGCTGGTCGCAACCCAGTTAGCAAAATCGCTGCCCCGGCTGCAATATAGCCGACGCTGCTAATATCGCTGGCGGCAACACCATATAAGGCCACCGCCGAAACCAGATGCAACAACACTGCCCCAACTAATGATTTTTTGGCAATCGACTTGGCATAGTGCTGTTGGCTCGCTTGGACGACAATCCCGCGTTGCTGCGAAATTTCAGCATCGGCCATCACCGTGCGAGCATCAAAATAGATATTCCAAGGGATGACCGTAATTGCCAAGAGCCACCAAACGCTGACAATTCCCACCAGCCAATCGGTCACATCGCCAGCCGGAATATCAAACCAGCGAGTCATAGCAAATAGCACAATCAACAAACCTGTTAGCAGGCTGCTCATCAACAAAAAGCGGCTAAAACTTGGGCGTTGAGCAGTAATCATGGCAAACCTCCAGCGCAGCAATCAAGCGAGATACGCTCATTCTAGCAGGCTGAAAGCTTGCCGCAATGCATCATTCGATACAAATTAAGGTGCATTTGGCGGCCAACAAAAATCACCAAGCAGCAGCTGATACTTGGTGATTGGAAAAACAGCAAAGGCTTATGCTGCCGGTTTAAGTCGATTCAAGCCCTCAAAAATCAAGGCCATCGCCAAAGCCACCACAAACAGATAAGTTCCTAGCATTTCGAGGCCAAAGCCATCGGCCAATAAACCAAAGCTGCTGGTAATCGAAGCGCCGCCCAAGGTTGCCGCAGCAATTTGAAAACCAATCGTATTAGCCGAATGGCTTGGCCCCATGCGAGCTGGTGTCAAGGCAATAAACGAGGGGAACATCGGGGCCAGTGCTAAGCCTAGCAAGGCAATACCAATCAAAGTCAGCCACGGAGCAACATTCAGCCAGAACAAAACCACACCAATAATCGCCGCCAGCATGCTCAAACGCAGCAAACTCAAAACACTAATCCGACCTACGATCACGCCCGAAAGCAACCGCCCAACCGTCAAGCTGCCCCAATAAACACTAACCCAAACCCCAGCAATGCCTGGCGGCATGCCACGCGAGGTCGTGAGCAGGGTATACAACCATTGGCCCGCACAAAATTCCAAGCCCGTGTAGAGGAAAAACAGCAGAATACTTAGCCATGTCGCTGGTAAACGCAAGGTTTGCAGCATTGTGGCGCTTGCAACCGGTTCCACAGCAGCCTCAGAATGTTGGGTTTGCCATTGTTTGCGGGTAATTGCAAAGGCACTGGCTAGCAATAGTTGCGCAATCCCGACCACCACATAGCCAACCCGCCATGATTGGTTGGCGCTAATAATGCTACTCATAATGACTGGGCCGCTAGCAGCACCCAAGCCAAACGAAGCATGTAACCAATTGAGTGTGCGTGGGTTAAAATTATCAGCAGCGTAGGTATTTAAGCCTGCATCAATCGCGCCGGCACCCAAGCCTGCTAAAATACCCAGGCTCGCCATAAAAATCCAAGTTGGCGCATAGCCATAGCCCAACAAACTTGCGGCGGTCGCTAGACAACTTAATACCAACAGCCAACCAACGCCAATTTTGGCCAACACGCGCCCACTGCTAAAACTCGAAATCAAATAGCCAATCGTGCCGCTCGTAACTAACGCACCCAAGGCATCAAGCGATAAACCAAACTCTGCGCGAACTGATGGCCATGCAACCCCAGTTAGGCCATCGGGCAGACCTAAACTGATAAATGCTGCATAGGCCAAGCCAACTAAAAGCGTCGAATGCCGCCGAAGTGAAGGTGTAGAATGCGCCACGATTCAACCCATTACCTTTCTGAAACGTTTTTTCTGTAACGATTCAGAAGTATAGCATGTATAATAAGAGCTGACAATCAGTCCAAAGGAGCAGATCTGTGGCACATGATCACGAACCCGCCAAGCCCCATCGGATTACCATTAGCACCGTTGCCGCTGCTTTAGGGGTCGCTGTCTCGACCGTTTCCAACGCCTACAATCGACCCGACCAACTTTCAGCAGAGTTGCGTGAACGCGTGCTGGCAGTCGCTGCCGAGCTTGGCTACCCTGGGCCAAACCCAGTTGCTCGCAGTTTACGCCAACAACGGGCTGGCGCGGTCGGGGTGCTATTTGCCGAACGACTGCCCTATGCCTTTCGTGATCCGGCGGTGTTGATGGTGCTTGAGGGCATTGCGACCACCCTCGAGCAGGCTGGCCTCGGCTTATTGCTCGTGCCGGGCCGCGACGACGACACCACCACCGTTCAACAAGCCTTGGTCGATGGCTTTATTGTCTATTCGATGATGGAAACTGATCCCCTGGTACAAGCTGCTCTGAAACGTCGGCTGCCAACGGTGCTGCTTGACCAACCGCCACGCCCTGATGTACCATCAATTATTGTTGATGATGAGGCTGGCGCACGCATGGCCACTGAGCATCTATTAAGCCTCGGCCACCGCCAATTTGCGATTATCACTGATCGCTTGGTCGAAACTAATCTACGACCATCGAGTGCACCAATTAACGTTCATGATCAAAGCGAACCAACCTTTTTTGTCACCCAATTACGCTTGCAGGGCTATCGCCAACCGCTGGAAGCAGCAGGCATCGATTGGCGCAGCGTGCCAATTTACGATTGCAACGATAACAACGAGATTGATGGCGCAGCAGCCATCCAAATTTTACTCGCCCACAACCCACGGCCAACCGCCATTCTCTGTTTAACCGATCGTTTGGCTTTGGGGGCAATCTCCGGAGCACAACAAGCGGGCTATCAAGTTCCGCAACAGCTTTCAATTGTGGGCTTTGATGATATTCCTCAAGCCAGCCAAAGTGTGCCGAGCTTAACCACCATTCGCCAAGATCATCGCCAAAAAGGCTTATCAGCTGGCCAAGCCTTGATTGAACTGCTGGCGGGCCAAAGCCCAACCAGCTATCAACGGCTGGCGGTCGAGTTGGTGGTGCGCGATTCAACCGCAGCGATTTAAACAAAAATCCCTGATCCTAAAGTAAATTAGGATCAGGGATTTTCAATATTATGTCAAATTTATTCGAGTGGTAAGCCAGTCATTGGGTCGAACAAGCCACGGCGTTGGCCGTCAGCAGGTCGAGCTTCGGTCGGCTTTTTACCACCTTCCGAATAGCTATCATTCTGCAATCCACTATAGGCTCGATCAATAAATGGCCGAATTAAGTCAATTGGCAATGGGAAGACCAAGGTCGAGTTCTTTTCAACCGCGATTTCGGTCAAGGTTTGCAAATAACGCAATTGCAACGTTACTGGCTCGCGTGAAATCACATCGGCAGCTTCAGCCAAACGCTTGGAAGCTTGGAATTCACCGTCGGCGTGAATGATCTTGGCGCGTTTTTCGCGCTCGGCTTCGGCTTGTTTGGCCATCGCCCGTTGCATCGATTGAGGCAATTCGACATCTTTGACTTCAACGATATTGACCTTGATGCCCCAAGGTTCAGTTTGTTCGTCGATAATTTGTTGCAAGCGATGATTAATTTGCTCACGTTGCGAAAGCATTTCATCAAGTTCAAACTGACCGACAACCGAACGCAAGGTTGTTTGGGCAATTTGCATGGTTGCACGAATGTAATCCATCACATTCACCACGGCCTTGCCTGGATCAAGCACCAAGAAGTACAACACCGCGTTCACCCGAATGGTCACGTTATCACGGGTAATAACTTCTTGGGCTGGTACGTCCATCGTAATCACGCGGGTGTCGATCCGAAACATACGCTCAAGCATGGGAATCACAAAGAATAAGCCAGGCCCACGCACCCCAACCAACCGACCCAAGCGAAAAATCACGCCTTTTTCATATTCTGGGATAATTTTGATTGCTGAGATCAAAAAGAAAAATAAGATCACCGCAATGAAAATTAAGGCAATTCCACCAAACTCACCCATTGTCATTACCTCCGCGCATTAGCGCCCACTATGCGCCACTCGACGCACAATCAAGGTTAACCCATCTAAACCAACAATTTCAGCCTGATCGCCCACGGTCAATACATCATCGGAGCGGGCTTGCCACAACGCTCCTTCAACAAATACCGTGCCTTCAGGCGCAACTGACGAACGAACTTTAGCAATTGTGCCAACCAAACGATCGCCGCTGGCTCCACGACCAACCCGCTTGCTGCGGCGGATAATCCAAATGCTTAGCCCAATCACACTTGCCAGGCCAAGGCCAAGGCCCGTAATCAAAGCGCGTGAGACGATAATTCCAGGGGCTTCGGCTGGATCAACCAGCAGCAAGGCACCAATCACGAACGAGGCTAGGCCGCCAACCGTCAAAGCTCCGTGCGCCGTCGCAAAAATATCAACCCCAAATAGCACAAAAGCCAAAATCAGCAGCACCACCCCAACCGTGTTGAGCGGCAGTACGCTGAGGCCATACAAACCCAAGCAAATTGCGATTACGCCCAAGAAACCACCAACGCCTAAACCTGGGTTGGCCGCCTCGAAGTAAATGCCTAAGCTACCGAGGCTAATCAACATCGTGGCGATCGTTGGGTCGCCCAAGAAGTGCAAAAGCCGCTCGAGCCAAGTCATTTCAATTGGTTGAAAAGCACTCGCTTGGGTTTGCAGCGTCACCTGATTGCCATTGGCCAAGGTTACTTCGCGGCCATTGAGTTGCCGCAATAAATCAGCATCATCTTGGGCAATCAGATTAATCACGCCCAACTCAAGCGCCTCGTTGCTGCCAATCGAAACACTTTGGCGCACCGCCTGTTCAGCCCATTCAGGGTCACGATCATTCGACGCGGCCCAAGTGGTGATCCGCGCAACGGCATCGTTGGTAATTTTATCGCGCAGATCATTATCCATATCTGAGCCACTACCACCAACCGGATGGGCCGCGCCAATGTTGGTATTGGGCGACATTGCCGCAATATGGGCAGCATAGGTAATAAAAACTCCAGCCGAACCAGCGTTCGCGCCTTGGGGCGTAACATAGACAATCACCGGCACTTTGGCATTGAGCACAGTCTCGCCAATTTGCCAAGTTGAGGTTGTTAGGCCACCAGGCGTATTCAATTTAATCACTAAACCTTGACATGCTTGCCGTTCAGCTTGGATCACGCTCCGTTGCAGATAATCGGCAACCGCTGGATTGATAATGCCACTGACCGAGGCGACACAGATTGCATCGTCAGTCGCAGCATAACTCAAGCTTGGTAGGGTTACCAAACTTAGCCAAAACACTAAAGCTAGAATTCGCAGCTGTCTCATCGTACCTCCCTTGGCGATGCCACACAGCCTATACGGGGCAACATTCAAAATGATGCAGATTGCTTAATCCTATTGTAGCAGGCTTCGCAAGGGCTAGACCACCTCAAGCGAGATTAACTCGATTTAAGAATTCTCACAAAATGTTCATTTTAAACAGCGAACTCTCGCTATCCGCGAAACCTGAACCTGCGGTATACTTAGTGGGTTCTCTGTGTGCTGGTTAGCCGAATCGTTCAAATTATATTATCAAGCTACATGCATCAATGAAAAAAGCTTTTTTGCTCTTTTGGGTGATGATGCTGGCAGTTCTTGGCTGTGGAATAGCGATTTACTATCTCCCAGCAAGCGCGGCAGTCACTCCCTCCAATTCACATCTTGAACGCACTGCTGCTGTTACTTCCGAGGCTGATGCTCCACCGTTGGTTTCCTCGATGCCACCAGGCGTATGGTTTTTTCCTGAACGCGCCAAAATTGGTAGTGTTGAAATTGGCGGTATGAGCGAGGATGAAGCCTTAGCCGCTTTGCAAGCAGCCTATCCCAACCCCACCTTAACCTTGACCAGTCCCGTTTTGCTTGAACCAATCAAACTCGATGGTCAACAACTTGGCTATCAACTTGATTTTGACCAAGCCTTGCGCGATGCCCGCGATCTGGCCGAAAAGCAAATTCCAATTCGCTTAGCAGTCAATGCCTCGTTCGATCAGCAATTGCTCAATCAAACGCTTGGCGAAATTGAGCAGGCGATAGCTATCTCGCCCACAATTGGCTACGATCGGGCGGTCTATGCCTTTGTGCTGACTCCTGGCTTGACACTTGATCGTCCAGCGTTGGTAGCCGAAATTACCCAAACCTTGCAACTGAGTCAAACTGATCCGCTGTTGATTCCAACGAGTCCAGTCACGGCGAATTTGCAAGCGAGCACTGAACAACTAACAACAGCCTTGGCCGATCGCGAGGCTGAGTGGGATGGCGTGGTTGGCATCTCAGTTTACGATATGAAGACCGAGCAATGGTTCGATTATCAAGCCAATACGGTTTTTTCGGGCATGAGCGTGCTGAAAATTCCAATTTTGCTGCAATCATTTCTTAGTCGCGAAAGCTTCACCAAAAATCAATATGCCATGATCGATCTGATGATTGGTGATAGCGATAACGAAGCTTCCAACGATCTGCTAGCCATGATCGGCGATGGCGATAGCTTAGAAGGCGCATATATCCTTGATCAAACTTTAACTGATATTCTAGGTCTAGAATATACAACTTTAGCTGCCCCATTTGAGTCGATCGATTATCTTTCAAATGTCCAGGGCGTAGAAATTCCCCAACGAGGTCAAGAAGGCGCTCGGCCCTACACCGACGCTGATCCCTACGTGCGTTCGTCGCCGCGCGAAATGGCCCAAGTCGTTTTGGCGATTGTCGAGTGTAGCCAAGGCCAAGGGGTTTTGCTAGCAATCAAAGATAGTTTGCTCAGCCCTGAACGCTGCGCTGAAATGTTGGAAATCTTAAGTCGGAATAAAGATACCAACAAAATTGTGGCGGGTGTCGCTGAAGGCAGTTTTGTGGCCCATAAAAGCGGCTGGATCGATGATGCGCGGGCCGATGCAGGCTATGTGCGCGATCCCAACGGTGATGAATATATTGTGGCCATGTGGATTTGGCAAGACACCGACTATATTGATACACCAGTTTCTGATCCACTACTCGCCGATCTTTCGCGGATCATCTATACTGCACGCCATCCACAAATTCGCTAGTCGTCGTTTGGAAAGGGCTACTGGGATGATTGGAACAGAACCGCTTTACATTGAACAGTTGAAGGTTGAAGCCGAACGCTTGCAACGCCGTTTTGAGCAAGCAACCGATGTTGATGAATTTATTCGCGTTAGCCAAGAAGCTAGCCGCCGAATTGCTGTGCTTGCCCCGATTGCCAGCATTATTCAGCGCTATATGCTGATTTCCGAGCTGGCCCATCGCGAGTACGAAGCCCACAAGCCCCAACCTAGCGAAGCGTAGCTGGGGCATACTGTTGCAACAATACGGGCTGCGGCGCTTCTTCAACTAATTGTAAAAACAGTGGCACTAAGGCTGGATCAAAATGGCTGCCCGCCAACCCAGCAATATGTTCACGAATTTGTTCGACCGGCCAGCCTGCACGGTATGGTCGGTCGGACCGCAAGGCATCCCACACATCAGCCAAAGCAAAAATTCGCGCCGCCAAAGGAATTTCTTCAGCTTGCAAGCCACGCGGGTAGCCGCTGCCATCCCATTTTTCGTGGTGACAATAGGGAATATCTAAAGCTGGCTCTAAATAATGGATTGGCCGCAGCAACTCGTAGGCGTAGGTTGGGTGTTTTTGCATCACAACCCATTCTTCGGCAGTCAATGGGCCAGGTTTATGTAAAATTGCATCGGGAATACCCATTTTACCGATGTCGTGCAGCAACGCACCACGCCAAATTTGGGTTAGATCGTCGCCAGTAATCCCCAAGGCCTCGGCGATGCGCACCGTCATTTCAGTCACGCGCTTGCTATGGCCCTCAGTTTCTTTATCGCGCAGATCCAAGGCTCGCGACCAAGCCTCAATGCCCGCATTATAGGCATCGATAATTTCTTGATTCAGGCGCTCGACTTGGCGACGCTCATCTTGCAAACGCCGATAACGATTCAGGCGAGTGATCGTTTGCAAGCGGGTTTTTAGTTCAAGGCTATCAATTGGTTTGCTCAGAAAGTCGTCGGCTCCAGCGCGTAAGCCTTGCAAGCGCGATTCACGATCATCCAAGGCGGTCACCATAACCACCGGAATTTCGGCGAGCAACGGGTTAGCGCGAATTTGGCGACAAACTTCAAAACCATCCATATCCGGCATCATTACGTCAAGTAAAATAGTATCTGGCAATAATTCGAGGGCTTGGGCAATCCCCGATAGGCCATTTTCAGCAAAAACTAAGTGATAACCCTCACCTTGAAGCACAGCATTCATACTAGCGCGTGCAACTGCGAGATCGTCAATGATGAGGATTGTTGCAGGATTATTCACGATCAAGACTCCTTTGTTGGTTGCACAGGGTATTAATTAATCGTTCAAGTTCAACTAAATTAAGTGGCTTATATAAAACTGTATCAGCTTGCTCGGCAAGCTGTGGTTGATCAAGAATTGCTAAAGCGCTTAAAGCTATAATCGGCAGATCATAATAACGTTTATGTCGCCGAATTGTATTAACCATCTGGAGTGCATCACCGCCAGCTAATTGTAAATCGAGCATCAATAAATCAATTGGTTGATTGGCAATCGCTTCATAGATATCGTGTTGGTTGTAGACTAAGTTTACATTCCAGCCAAATTCACTTAAGAAATCGCGAATCAATAAGCTGTTAGCCAAATTATCGGCAGCAAATAAAATCTGCTTGGTTTGATTAATTGGCCATTTTTGCAGCAGCTGATAGCGCGAATCGATATATTGCAGTGCATTTAACAAACGTGCTTGATTCAACGGCTGATACATACAATGCCAATGCGCAGGAATCGTCAGATCAAGCTTAAAATCTTGATCACAGAATAAAATGACTGGATGTTCGGCAGTTTGGCGGCGCAGTTGCTCAAAAAGCTGTTGTGACAAGCTTGTTTGGCGCAAGTCGTAGATCATCGTTTGGTTAGGCTGTTGCAAATAGCCTTCTAAATCAAAATATGGTTTGCAAAAACGTATTGCCAAGCCTAATTGTTCAGCATAGGCCGCCAATTGCATATTCAGTATGCGATCTTCGGTCACCGCCAACAGCATCGATTGCTCGGTTGACTCAACAATTTCAGCATTGCCATACCACGGTAGCACCAAGCGGAACTGACTACCAATTCCAACCTCACTTTGCAATTCAACTCGTCCGCCATGCAAATTGGCCATATGATACACTAAGGCCAAACCTAAGCCAGTGCCTGCATATTGGCGTGAAAGTTTGCTGTCAAGCTGCGAAAATGGCCGAAATAATTTTGGAATATCCTGAGTATTGATGCCAATTCCAGTATCCCAAACGGTTAATTCAACCTGATGTAATTGGCTATCCAACTTGACTGATAAACCAATTCGACCACCTGCTGGCGTAAACTTCACCGCATTGCTTAATAAATTGACCAACATTTGTTTTAGGCGGCGTGAATCGGCACAAAGCATCGCATCGGCGGCACATGGTTCATACAATAATTCAAGTTGTTTATTCTGGGCTAATTTTTGCACCATACGAATGCTGGCTTGGCAAATTTCATCAATCAGCATTGTTTGATGATTAATCGTTAGTTTACCAGCCTCAATTTTGGAAAGATCAAGAATATCGTTGATCAAATCGAGCAAATGGCGGCTATTTTCATCAATTTGTTGCAATGCTTGCGCTTGAGCTTGGTTTAATGCTCCATATTGGTCGTAGCGCAAAGCTTCGGTAAAGGCTAAGATTCCAGTTAAGGGTGTGCGTAGTTCATGGCTCATACTAGCCAAAAATTCATCTTTGAGCCGTGCTGCTTTGGCTAGCTCGGCATTGGCAATACTTAATTCATCAGTTTGCTGCTGTAAGGTTTGTTCAATCCGCTTGCGCTCAGTAATATTGCGAATCACCATCACGACCTCATCGTTAGCACTTGGCGCAATCCGTGCCTCAAATACGGTATTACCCTTGGGCAAGGTCAATTCATACTCAACATTTTGGGTGCTATTGGTCGCAATCGCCCGTTGGGTAGCACTCAGAATATTCACAACTTGCGGTTGAGGCAGTTGATTCTGGGCTTTTGCCCCAATCATTGCTTCTTGGGGCAAAAAGAGATCCGAGGGATCATTGGTGTGATAATCTAAAATTTCGCCTTGAGCCGTAAAGCGAATCATCAAATCGGGCATCGCCGCCAGTAGCGCTCGATTTTTGGCTTCGCTCTGGCGCAGTTGCATTTCGGCATGCTTGCGTTGAAACAGCGTACCTAACTGAGTTGCAATCACGGAAATCAAATTAGTGGTGCGTTCGTGATCAACCCCGCGACTACTACGGAAAAACTCCAAAATTGCCACAACTTGATCATTGGCCAAAATTGGCACAGCAACCGCCGATTGAAGCCCAACTTGCTGGGCTAATTCATAGCCACGTTGATTAAGATTGCCTTCAGTCCAATGATCGTGCTCAAGCGCGTAGCTGGCCGAGTGTTTGGTTTGCCAGACCCGCCCAGCCAAACCAGCGCCTTGCGGCAATTCCAAACTTTGAAGGTACTGATAAAAATGCTGAAAACGTTCGTTGCTGCTCCAGCGAATCGGGGCTAGCGCCAAAAAATCTTGGTTGGCACTCGGAACCCAGGCTACACTCAAATCCCAGCCAATTGCTGCACAGATGTTGCGCAACACCACTTCGAGCGCACTATTAAAATCAGCAGCCTCACTAACCGAGCGGGTTGTGCGATAGAGTAAATGAAATTCTTCTTCGGTGCGTTTGCGAGCAGCAATATTATTACCAATCAGCAAAAAGCCTTCGAGCACATCGGCATGCAACAACGGCGTGATGGTTAATTCAAGCGGAAAGCGTGAGCCAGAACGATGGATGGCTTGCCATTCGTGAGGCTCAGCTACGCCACGCCGCGCCTCGGCCAGCAAAATATCCAAATCGGAATAGAACAAGCCACGATTGCGATGTTGCTCGGTCTCCCAGCGATACCTCAAATCGGAGCGATCAAATAATTTAGTCGGGAAGGGACGGCCTAATAATTCAGTTTCTTGATAGCCAAACTCAAATTCAGCCGCACGATTAAAGCCACGCACCACGCCGCCAGCATCAAGCGAAATAATAATTGAAGGTGCATGTTGAATCATAGTGCGCTGAAACCGATACGATTGAGCTAACTCTTGGGTTCGTTCGACAACACGTTGTTCAAGCTGCTCGTTCAATTGCCGAATTTGCTGCTCTTGTAATTTACGTTCAGTAATATCGCTCGCCACGCCCAATAATTGTGAAACTGTACCATCAGCATCGATTACAAAAGGGGTCATACGTAGAGCAAAATAGCGATAGATGCCTTCTGGTGAGCGTAAGCGACATTCAAAATCAATAATTAATTGGGGATCACTGCTAGTAACTGTACGTCCTTGCAAGGTCTTTCGGATGATAGCATGATCGTCAGGGTGGAAGAGGGGCCGAATGGTGTTCATATCACTAGGATCAATGTTTAAGCTTTTGAACCATTGACGACTCACTTCGTTGGTATAGATCAACGAGGCCGAAGCACGATCGTAAATAAATAGTTGCGATGGCAAGGTGTCGGCAATTTTTTGAATAAAATGCTGCTTGGCTTGGGCCGCAGTTTCAGCTTTTTTCAAGGCACTGAGATCATCGGTGATGCCAACAAAGCCACACAGAACGCCAGCCTCAATCACTGGCGAAATGCGCAAACGTAACCAAATTAATTGGTTTAGCTTGGTATGCAAACGCACCGTTTGATCAAACAAAATGCTAGGAATCGGCTGTTGATTGACCGAAAGCGCCAAATCGTGCCAGAAACTATCGCTACCAGAGGCATCTTTGGGATGTAAAAACTCCATCCAAGCATCGCCCAACACATCTTCGAGCTTAACTTCGAGCATATGCAAAAGCGCAGTATTGGCATAGACACATTGGCCTTGGGTATCGCAGAAAAAGACCCCATACGGAGCAGCCTCGTTAATTGCCCGATAGCGTGCTTCGCTGCTGCGCAACATCACTTCGGCCAAACGGCGGCTGCTAATATCGCGGCCCGAAATATTAACTCCCTGCACCACTCGCTGTTCATCGAGAATTGGCGCAAAGTGAAATTCATAGTAACGAGTGGCTCCAGCATAGTGATGCACAAATTCTTGGGCAAACGCCTCACCTTGCAAAGCGCGGCGATAGGCTTCATTCCACGGCTTAGCAATTGGTTTGGGTAATTGCAACATACTCATTGGCTGGCCTAGCTCAATATGTTGGTCGTACCATTGATGCAAATAATCGTGAAAGGTGCGGTTGCTCATAATTAAATGTTGGCTACTATCAATCGACCAAATCAGGCTCTCAGTATGGTCAATCAAGGCTTGGAGTTTGGCAGTATGGCTGCGAACATGCTGAAGTTCGGTTTCAAGCAGGCTGACTTGTTGCTTTAATTGGAGTTCCAGCAGCGATTCATTGGCATAACAGGTCATGACAGCAATTCCTCTACAAGCTCTTGATGTCAGTTTCTCAGGCCACAATCAAGCAAACTTCCATTTCTATCGCTAGAGTACGTTTGTAAACCAACGGAGAACCTTACGAATACACATTGATGAAAACGATTTCAGTCCTATTATGGCTAGTGCTAAATGGGTAGAACATGGTACAACCATGGGTGACGTTCAATGCCAATTCAGCTTGGCTCTGGTATAATCGCGCAGTTATTTTGGAAATCGAGGCACACTACATGGGGCGGCGTGTTGCAAGTTGGGTCTGGGTTTTAGGGCTGTATAGCATTTTAGCGATCGGTTTAACCTGGCCGTTGATCACGGTTTGGGATAGCCAGATTCCAGGTCAAGCCCATAAAGACGGCTTAGAAGATGCCTATCAGAATATTTGGAACCTGTGGTGGATGCGTCAGGCGATCAGTCAGCCCACGAATCCATTAATAACCGATCGATTTTTTCACCCTGAAACTCCCAATTTGTACTATCACACCCTCTCACCGATCAATACCCTGTTGGCTACCCCGATTACGGCGATCTGGGGGCCAATTGCCGGGTTTAACAGTTTAGTACTACTATCGTTCATCGTTGGGGCATTTGGTGCTTGGAAGTTGGCCTATGATCGGGTTGGTTCTGCTTGGCTCGCCCTCCCAGCGGGGGTGATCTTTGCTTGGAATCCTTTTCATGTAGCCTCGGTGGTTGAAGATGGTCAGCTGCAAATTTTTTGTTTGCAATGGATTCCGTTTTATCTTTTGTATGCTTGGCGCTTGGCTGAACGTGGTGATCGGCGTTCGTTAGGTTTGGCGGGGCTTTTTCTCGGCCTTACCATTTGGACTGATTGGTATTTTAGTTTGTTTTTATTGCTTTGGACGCTGGGCTTTGGGCTTTGGCAGTTTTGGCGTAGCGAATGGCCACAACGCAAACGCTTATTCATACAATTTGGACTGCTGGGAATAATTGGGATGCTCACGGCGCTGCCGTTATTAGTGCCAATGTTGATCGAGGCCAGTCGTGCCGATTATATGCAGCTCTATCCCGAAAATGATCCGGTGCGGCTTTCAGCAGATTTGGCGGCGTTTGTGGTTCCAGCCCGCTTACATAGCCTTTGGGGCCGCTTCTTCAGCGACTTGCCGAGCGCAATCAATCGACGCTTATATTTGGGGGTTGTGCCACTTGGCTTGGCAATCGTAGCAACTTGGAAAACAGCCAAAGCCCGACCTTGGCTGATTATGACGTTAATTCTGGCAATTTTAGCCTTGGGGCCGACGCTCAAACTTGCAGGTACAACCACCACGATTCCGCTACCGTATCGTTTAATCCAGCAGCTACCATTCATCAGTTTGGCTCGTCAACCTGATCGCTTTATGGTGCTAGGAATGCTAACCTTAGCAATCGCCAGCAGCTATGGCTTGGTTTGGCTCAGCAGCAAATTAGCCTGGCAACGTTCATTGGCGCTGGTGATCGTCGTTATAATTGGGATTGAATATCTGCCAACGCCCTTTGACATGCGCCAGCCGCCAATGCCCCCAAGCTTGGCCCAATTGCCTAAAACCGACGATGCCGCCCTGCTTGAATTGCCGTTTCATGAGGATTTACCCTATCGTGATGCTGAGCGCATGTTGTTTCAAACCGTGCATGGCCGCCCAATCAGCGGTGGCTATCACTCGCGGCTGTATCCTCAGCCACAATACCAAATGCCAGTGCTCCGCGATTTAGCCACGCTGAGCCAGCACCCAGAAATTGTGCAAACCGCAGGCGATTGGCAACAACAATTAGCGACATTGAATTTTGGCTATATCGTGGGCTACAAGCAACAGCCAAACGGGCCACGCAACTATAGCCTCGCACAAATTGCCGAGTTTAAACAATTTGTCGAGGCCAATTTAGGGGTGACCCAACCACTGGCCGAAGATGATTTTATGGTGATCTATCAAGTACCACAGGCTCAAGGCGTGCCGATTATCAATCTGCGTGATGGTTGGGGCAATTTAGAGCCAAGTACAACTGGCAATTATCGCTGGATGGGCCAGGTGGCCAGTTTGGGCTTGATCGTGCCTGAGGCTGGTTTTTATCGCTTGCGTTGGCAGGCAACCCCGGCTGCAACTGCCCGAACCCTACAACTTTCTTGGCACAATAATCAATTGAGCATCCCTATCAGCCTTGAGCCACGCCAGTACGAAGTGTTGATTGAGCTGCCTGCGGGCCAAACCATTGTGCAATTACAAGCACTTGAACCAGCGACAACCGGCGATGCAATTGCCAACAACGGCGATCAACGGCCAATTAGCCTGCAATTTAGTAATATGCAACTGATCAGTACTCAATAATTATGGTAAGTTCTTTTTAATCATGTCATAGATTGCAGGTTGGAGCTGTGGGCGAGCTTGTTCGAGCAGCCAGCGCTCAAAAACATGGTTCGGATCGTTCAAATAGTGGGTTGAAGCGCCTTGTTCTACGGCAATAACTTCGCCAAAAACCGTCAATCGCAGCGGCATGCCAGTGCTCATAAGCTCTAGATACATACCGCTATAGCCTAAACCTGGTGGTTCAGGGTGGGTGGTAGCTGGCGTAGCGGTTTGCAGTACCTGTTGAATCGCATCAACAGCATTCGCATTCAAGAGCCAACTTGGATTAGGCATACCTGAAAATATTTGAATATGGCCTGTGCCAGCGGTAATTGCCGATAAATCACCAAAAGCAGTTGGCGTTGGTTGATCAGGGATTTGGCCGGCACAACTTAGCAGGATAATGCTCAAACAGCTCAATAATCCAAAACGCCAGCGCATCGTTAATCCTCACAACGTGATTAATTCAGCTAAGCCTACCAGAATCACATGAGTTCATAATTAACGCAGGGCAACAAAAAACCTCTCGCACATGCTGCGAGAGGTTTTGATTTAGACGCTCAAAGCTTGTTTGTAGAAACCTTGCATGGTTGGCGGCAGCATCGAGGCAATTTGATGCATGGTCGTATCCAAGGCGAGTTGGCGGCCTTCGTGGCCCTTGATTTTCCGATCAACCACAATTGGCGCAGCATAACGCACAATCACCGTCGAGCGTCGCCATGGCCAACCAAGCGTTTTAGTGCCAATCACAGCGGCGGGCACAATCGGCACATTCGCCAGTTGGGCCATAGCAATAATGCCATGTTTGCCTTCTAAAAGCTCGCCAGAACGCGAACGCGTACCTTCAGGCAAAATAATTAATGGTTGACCAGATTGCAAGACGGCTTTACAACGGGCTAAAGCCTCGCGATCAGCCTCGCCCCGCCGCACGGGAATGCCGCCAACCGCCGTGGCAATTCGCCCAAGAATCGGCAATTCAAACAATTCTTGCTTGCCGAGTGCTCCAATCAGATGGCCAGGCGAACCCAAGGAAAGTGCCACAGGGTCCCAATTGCTCACATGATTCGAGGCCAAAATATAGCCACCAGTCGCCGGAAGATGCTCTTGACCTTCGACAACGAGACGAGCACGCATCCCCAACAGCACACGGCAAACAAACCGTACAATTTGATAAATTAATGGCACCACAGCGCAAACCTTCTAGCAGCTAGGGCAAAGCACGAAGTCGTAAGTTATCAAAGTAGACATCGGCACTACTGTTGCCAGCTAACACAAAACCATACGCTCCACCCGGGAACGCTGGCAAAACAACTTCTCCAAGATAGGTATCATTCCAATAGAGATGGGTCACCGCACCACGCTGGGCAATCACCAAGCGACCAGGGCCGAGGCCTGAACCAGAAGCCAAGAGCGTGGTCTGAGCTGCAAAGCGTTGTTGAAAAGCCCATGTTCCATCGGCGGCAATAATAAAGCGATAGTAATTATTGCCATCGATAAAGCCCATCATCAAGCCGCCACTGCCACTGACCGCCTCAACATCAGCAGCCAAAACGACATTTTGGGCAGGTAAAGCTGGGCCAAACGACCAAACCGAGCCAACCCCCGCAACCATCGTCATATGGTAGCGGCCATTGATAAATTCAAAATTCCAGTTGCCACCATTGCCAATTGGCCATGTCCCGCCATCCAAATTATCAGTGACAAGAATCGGCCCACTCAGATCGTCTGGTAAGGGAGCAGGCGTATTGCTTGGCGCAGCAGTTGGTTCGCTGGTTGGGCTGGGTTCGAGGGTTGGCTCAATAGTCGGCTCGCTGGTCGGGCTGGGTTCGAGGGTTGGCTCAATAGTCGGCTCGCTGGTCGCCTCAAGCGTTGGCTCAAACGTTGGTTCAACCACAACCCCTTCATCACTTGTTGCAGTTGGGTTGCTGGCAACCTCGCCCTCAACCGTGATAGTTGGTAGCTCAGCAGCGATTAATGCAGTTGCTGTCGCATTGGGGTTGGTTGCGTTGGTATTTGAACCACCAAAAAACCAAACAGCCCCAACCAAGGCCGCAACGCCAACACTACCGCCAATAATCGCCACGGCCTTTTTGTTGACTGGGCGTTTGGCTTTGGCAGGTTGGTTGCGTTTTAATGCAAATTCAGCGCGATAGAGCAAATCGGCGCTATCACGATAAAAAGGATCAGCATTTTGAATTTGACGAAAAATATTAGCAGCACCAGCAAAATCATTGGCGCTCAGCAAACTACGGCCATGTTCGTAAAGCTGAGCCAACCGCTCAGGATTACCAACTGGCTCAGGAGTTGCCGCTGCGCTCGGAGTTGCCCGCCGAACAGGCTTGTCTTTTTGGGTCAAACTATAGGCTTCGGTAATCGCTGAAGCTCGTTTGCGGGCATATTCTTGTTCGTTGGGGCTGGCACTGCTCCAACGATCAGGGTGATATTTAGCAATTTCTTGGCGATACGCCCGTTTGATTTCCTCTGGCGGAGCACTTCGCGTCACGCCAAGCAGTTCATAGGAGTCAAGCTGTTCAAAATCGTACACGAGCACTATCCTCTGTTCGCTGGTGGTTCTCGGCGATTATACCATGCCGATCAAGATCATTGTGAAAATTTGGGCAATGAACTTAAATCAGTGTTACAGTTTAAGCGCAATGCCTCAATTCCCTAAGCCCTAGCATAGCACATCTGGTGCTGATTAAGTAGGAATATATGCCAAAAATATTAATTAATCTTGACCATGTTACAAAATCGTTTCAAGAAGCGGGCCAAGCGCGGCTGGTGCTGCGCGATATCAACGCTCAAATTCAGCAGGGCGAAGTGATTGCCTTGCTTGGGCGTTCTGGTTCGGGTAAATCGACCTTGCTGAATATTTTAAGTGGCATCGATGCGCCAAGTTCAGGCCGAATTACGATTAACGACATTGAGCTAGGCCAGCTCAACGAGCATCAGCGCACGCTATTTCGACGGCAAAACATTGGCTTCGTCTTCCAATTTTTCAATTTGATTCCAACCCTCAGCGTCGAAGAAAATGTGCTGCTACCGCTGGAATTAGCAGGTCGATTAACTGCTGCTCAACGTGAACGCGCCTATGAATTGCTGCGCCGCGTGCATCTCTTTGATCGTCGCCATGTTTACCCCGATAAGCTTTCGGGCGGCGAACAACAACGAATTGCGATTGCCCGTGCATTGGCTCACGACCCACTGCTGATTCTCGCCGACGAACCAACTGGTAATTTGGATGCCACAACCGGCCAAGAAGTGCTGAATTTGCTTGATGAGATGAGCCGCCAAGCTGGCAAAACCCTGTTGATGGTCACCCACTCGCTCGAAGTGGCTCGTCGCGCCGATCGGGTATTGAGCATGGTCGATGGGCAGTTGGTCGAACATAGCTTGGCTGAGGTCGAACTATGAAGTTGCTCTATCGCAGTAGTTTGCGTTATTTACTACGCCACCCCGCCCAGGTTTTGCTGGCAATTTTAGGTGTGGCCTTAGGCGTGGCGGTGGTGATCGCGATTGATTTAGCCAATGGCAGTGCCCAACGCGCCTTTATGCTTTCCACCGAGAGCGTCACTGGCAAAACCACCGATCAAATTCTGGCTGGGCAAAATGGCTTACCCAGCGATTTATACGCTCAGTTGCGCACTGAATTAGGCTTATCAGCGGTCGCGCCAGTGGTTGATCGCACAATCAGTCTGCCCAATCAGCCAGGCCGTTCATTTCGTTTATTCGGCATCGACCCATTTGCCGAACAGCCGTTTCGACCCTATTTGGCAACGCTCTTCAATAACCAGACCGATCTGCAAGCGCTGCTGACTGAGCCAAATACTGGCTTGATTTCGGCGCAAACTGCCCAAACTCTTGCTTTGACCGTCGGCCAAACCCTTGAAACGCGGATCGACGGCCAGCGCCGCAACATTACGATTATTGGGTTGATCGCTGGAGGCGATCAATTAAGTCAAGAAGCCTTGGCCGATTTGATTTTAGTTGATATTGCGACCGCGCAGGAGTTAGTTGGACAGCCGGATCGGATTAGTCGCATCGATTTGATTTTGCCCGAAGAGCAACGCAGCGCAATCCTTGAGCAAATCAAGCCGTTGTTGCCTGTTGATGCGACCCTGACGACTCCCGCCGCCCGCAGCGAAACCCTGCAACAGATGACCCGCGCCTTTGAACTCAATTTACAAGCGCTCAGTTTATTGGCCTTGATCGTCGGGGTTTTCCTGATTTACAACACCATGACTTTTTCGGTGGTGCAGCGGCGTGGTTTATTTGGCATTTTGCGCTCGTTGGGCGTGACACGGCGCGAACTATTCAGCCAAATTCTGATCGAGGCCGCCGTGATTGGCACCATCGGGGCAATTCTCGGGGTGCTATTGGGCATTGTGCTTGGTCGTGGTTTGGTGCGGCTGGTCACTCAAACGATCAACGATCTCTATTTCAGTGTCAATGTGCAAAATATAGCGATTGACAACATCCAATTAATCAAAGGCTTTGGGCTGGGTTTAGGTGCAACCTTGATTGCCGCCAGCATTCCAGCGCTTGAAGCCATGTTCTCGCCGCCGCGCACGGTGCTGCGACGTTCCTCAATCGAAGAACGAATTCAACGGATTGTGCCCCGCTTGACCTTGGCAGGTTTAGGTTTAGCAGGTTTGGGCGTGGCTTTGCTGCAAATTCCATCGCGCAGCTTGTTCCTCAGTTTTTCAGCCATGTTTGGGGTGATCATTGGCTGTGCCTTGTTCACGCCATTTGTCACTTTGCAGATGATGCGGCTATTGCAAATTCCACTCAATCGCATGTTTGGCTTGCTTGGTAAGATGGCTGCCCGTGATGTGGTTGCCGCCTTGAGCCGCACAGGCGTGGCAATTGCCGCCTTGATGGTTGCGGTTTCAGTCACGGTTGGCGCTGGCACGATGATTGGCTCGTTTCGGACAACGGTCGTGCGCTGGCTTGATCAATCGTTGCAGGCCGATGTGTTTGTGTCGGCTCCGAGTTTGAGCGCTAATCGTGCTGACACCCCGATTGATCTGCGCTTAGTAGAACAAATCGATCAACTACCCAGCGTTGCCTCGATGACAACCTTGCTGAACTTACGAGTCGAAAGTGAGCTTGGGCCAGTTCAATTAGCCGTCGCCAATTATCAAGATTCAAGTTTGAGTCGGCGGGCTTTGAGCTTTATCACCGATGCTGAGCAGGCTTGGCAAGGCTTCGCCGAGCAAGGCCAAGTTTGGGTTTCCGAGCCATTTAGCTATCGCTATGGCCGAGGGCTGGGCGATAACATCACCTTACAAACCGAACGCGGCCCACAGCAATTTACGATCGCCGGCGTGTACTACGATTATGCCTCGGATCAAGGCTACATCTCCATGAATCGGCGTGATTTTGCCAAATATTGGGATGTTGATACGGTGCATTCTATCACAATTTGGCTGGCTGAGAACGCTGATAGTGCCACGACGATCAGTCAAATTCAGGCCTTAGCTGCGCCAATTCAAGATTTAAAGGTGCAATCGAACCAAGCTTTACGCCAAAGCACCTTGGAGATTTTCGACCGCACCTTTGCGATCACAGCGGTTTTGCAGTTATTGGCCACAATTGTTGCCTTTATCGGCATTTTAAGCGCCTTAATGGCCTTACAATTAGAACGAAGCCGCGAACTTGGAGTTTTACGCGCCAATGGCATGACCCCACGCCAATTGTGGTTGAGTGTGCTCAGCCAAACTGGTTTAATGGGGCTAACCGCTGGATTATTGGCCTTGCCAGTCGGCTTGATTTTAGCAGTCGTGCTGGTGTATGTGATCAATAAACGATCATTTGGCTGGACGATGCAGCTGATTCTCGATCCCAACTTATTGCTGCAAGCCTTGATTGTAGCAGTTGTGGCAGCACTGTTGGCAGGTTTGTATCCAGCGTGGAAAATGGGGCGTACCTCGCCAGCGTTGGCGTTGCGGGAAGAATAGCATTCGAGCACAGCCGTGCTCAAAAGGAGGCCAATGAGCACAGAAAGCATCTTTGTAATTGCCGGAAGTTTGGTGCTGATTAGCATTGTGGTCAGCACCTTATCGGATCGCTGGGGGATTCCGGCCTTGGTGCTGTTTATGGGCATTGGAATGCTTGCTGGCTCTGACGGCCCTGGCGATATCAATTTCGATAATGCGGCAGTTGCTCAAGTTGTTGGGATTGTGGCGCTGATTTATATTTTGTTCTCGGGTGGCCTTGAAACCCATTGGCATCGGATTCGGGCGGTTATTGGCCCAGGCTTATTGCTCGCCAACATTGGAGTAGTGATTAGCGCCAGTATGGTGGCGGCAATCGCGGTTTGGCTGTTTGATTTGCCGCCAGTTGTTGGCTTATTGTTGGGAGCAATTATTTCCTCAACCGATGCCGCAGCCGTGTTCAATGTACTTCGCACGCGGGGAGTACGCCTACCTGAGCCAGTTGAATCGCTGATCGAGCTAGAATCGGGCAGCAATGATCCAATCGCCGTGTTTTTAACGATTGGTCTGACGAGTTATCTGACCAGTAGCGGCCATTCGGTGGGCGCGTTGGCCATCGAATTTGTGCTCGAAATGGTTTTAGGGGTGGTGATTGGCGGTTTAGGTGGCTACCTAATCACATGGCTGATCAATCGGCTGCGCCTGCAAGATGGGCTTTATCCAGTTTTGACCTTATCGATGACGATTATGGTGTATGGGGCGGCCATGTTGGTGCATGGCAATGGCTTCTTGGCGGTGTATGTGGCAGGTTTGGTGGTGGGCAATCGGCCAATTATCCACCGCCGTAGCTTAATTCGCTTTCACGAGGGGATTGCTTGGCTCATGCAAATTGCCATGTTCTTAACGTTGGGATTATTGGTTTACCCATCACAACTTGTTCCATTAATTGGCAAAGGCCTGTTGCTGGCAATCTTTTTGATGTTTATTGCACGACCAATCAGCGTGATTGTGGCACTCGGCTGGACACGCTTCAAGTTGCGCGAACGCTTGATGATTAGTTGGGCGGGCTTACGCGGGGCTGTGCCAATTGTATTGGCAACATTTCCATTGATAGCGGGAGTGCCCCAAGCCAATGATATGTTTCATTTGATTTTCTTCGTCGTGCTGGCCTCAGTCACGGTGCAGGGAATCAGCATTGGCTGGGTAGCTGATCGGCTAAAACTCAATTCGCATGAGATTCAAATCAACAGCATGCCTTTGGATTTTATTCCTGAGATCAGCCCTGAGAGTACTGTTTACGAGGTGGTTGTGCCTGATGATGCTCGTTTAGCTGGACGCAACATTATGGAATTGCAACTGCCACGCGGCGCGTTAGTCGTGTTGATTCGGCGTGGGCGCGAGACGATTGTGCCCAGCGGTAATACCCGCGTCCAAGCCAACGACAAAATTCTGATGTTGGCCGATCAACAGGCGCTTGAGGTGATTAACCAACGCCTAAATATTGCCAACCAAACTGCTTAATGCCAAACACAGACCCCTTGCTCAACCATGTGGGCAAGGGGTCAAATCGGCTATTGTTCGATGACGGTAATCGCTTCGGCAGGCGTTTTCTCGCCATACATCACCATCATCAAGCCCGGGAAATAGCGATTCATCAAGTGAACCGATGGATAAATCGCGTTACGAATCCAAATAAAGGTCAGGGTTTCATCTTCAAAATCAAGGCTGCTCTTGAAGCGAACTTCACCATCGCTAAAATCAAGCTCGAAATTCCCAATATGTAAGCCATAGTTAGCACGAATCAAATATTCGGCTACCAACTGGCGCTTATCTTCAGGAACTTTCATCGGAGCGTAGGCATAAATTAATAATTGTTCTTGTTCAAGCTTAATTTGGGCCAAACAACGAATATCAACATTTGCGCCTTGATAATGCATGCGATAGGCTGGACGATCTTCGACACGTTGCGGAAACCAGCCATCTTCTTCAAGAAACAGCCCTAAAGTGCTGAAACCACGCCAGCCAGCGGCCTGTTCATGTTCTGGGTCAAGTTCAGGAGTGTATTCTGGTTCTTCCATGAGCCACCTCGCATTGAGCATAACACACAGCAACGCTGTGCTACACCGGTTTCTTGCTTATTATACCTGAGCAGATCGTGCATGTCATTGGTCTTTCTGCTGATACTCTAATGCCTGGCTGTGTCAAGGGCTGTCGCAGCACATTAGCACAAATAACCTAGAACAAGCACTGAAATCGCCAAGATCACAAAACATTAAAATTATATAGAGATTTTTAATGATCGTCTATCAATCTACACTCCAACAAATTCGTTCAATTATCAAACACCAAGCAAATTTTGATATTATCGATTTAATTCGAATTCAGAATATTGAATTAGCAGCAATTGATGCTATCCATCTGCCAATTATCCGCCAAATAATGCAAGACTATAGTATCAACTTAAATGGATTATATTTATTCAAGCCAATTCATTTATTCACTAACAATTCAAATCTCGCCACACTAGCAGAATCAAGCCTGCTTGATCAACCGATCAATCGGCCAAATACGATCATCGATAAACAAGACAGCGATTATACAATCTGGCTTGAATCTGAAGCTAGTACTGAAGAGTTTCGCGATCAATTTAATACCACGCTTGATGCCATTAATCTGAGTGTAACGTTTGCCGATGGCGATGAGTTTGCATTTACGGTTGAAACGTTTGATTTCTTCTATCTTCAATTGAATAATGCTGATGAAAGAGACCTGTTTGAGTTTCCCGATATGTTGATCAGCAGTCTTGATCGGCCAACCATCGAACTGATGATTGCCGATATGATCGAGCAGCAGCAATTCGATGATCGATTTTTAATCGTCAATCCTGAGTGAACCACTCGTTGTCTACTCAGAGCCAATGCCATATGGTCGCCATGCCGCAGGCCACGTATCACGTTCATAGAGATCATAGCCCTGAGGTAGATTGACCTGCGGATCGTAGCGTTGGCGAAGCAATTCAAGTTGTTGTTGATCGCAACGCCACCAGCCTGTTACTGAGTCAATCGCAATAACTCCTGTTTGATACGCGGCAAGCCAGATCCTAACCATTGCAGTGATCGAAGAATACTCCCGTTCCATCGATGGATCTTGCACAAAATGCAGCAGCACGAGGGTTTGATCGGTTGGTTGATCGGCGAGCGGAATATAACGTGTATCGTTGCCTTGACCAATTGGAAACCAAACCGCGCACCAAGTAAATTCGACTCCAAGGAGTAGCGCATCACGATAGGCCGCAAGAGCTTCTTCCAGTGGCAGGAAATCAGGGTCACCAAATAATTCCATCCCATTTGCAGTTCCATTATGCCAGCGATAGAGCGTCGCTACATCATCGGGCAGTTGTAACGGCGCAAGTAGCACATTTAATCGATCAATTTGGTCTTCGGTAACGCCAGGCCGAAGTTGGCCATAAAGATCAGGGGCATGCTGTTCCAAAAATGTATCAAGCTCAGCAAGCAGTTGCATAAGCGGTTGTTGATCAGTTGATACACGCCGATTTGGCGCTGGGCGTATAGGAGTATCTGCGGAAAGATCGGTTACTGCTGCACTCCGCTGACCCCAATAAATTCGCCAGTTTTCGATACTGCGGCGAAGTTCAGCACTGCCCCGCTCATAGAGCAATGCTTGAAGCGTTAGGTCTGTTACAGTGGAACTCATCCAAAAGGCCGGGCGTGAAGAATAATCAACCTGGGTAAAATGCGGGTAATCAAGTAAATACGCTGGGCAGGTAGTCAGGGCATGATGTTGGACTAACCAAAGATCCGATTTGGGATCAGCTGTACGAAAAAAGAGTAATACAAAGCACATTTGTGCTTTAAAAGGTTGCGGGATAATCTGAATTCCGTCAACTCTAAAACGATGATACACATGGGGCAAAGTCAAGATCGCCGCATAAAGCCGCTCTGCCTCAATCGCATTACGCGGAACTTCCAAGGGGAACAAAAAAGCCCACTCAACCTGCTCCAATAAACCATCATCAAAGGTGCGAAGCTGAATCAGCGTATCAAGATAGACCAGCGGAATGAGGAGCGTTGCTATCGTTGTAAATAATCCAGCGATCATGGCTTGTTCATTCCGTGAGGGAGCCTGTTTAAGCAAATCAGACAGATATGTATCCAGCTCAGGCAGCCAAATAGGCACATCCGATAGGGGCAAATTTTTCAAAATATGGCGATTAATTTTTGCCATCAATCGGGGATTGAGGCTCCATTTAGCTTCTATCGTGGTAACGATCAGTCGTCGTTCGGTTGGACTGATCGCCAATCCTACCCGATTCCAATCATCAAGAATCTGATCAATGAACGGGACGAGGGCTGGTGGTAGCTCAAACATTTTGCTTCTCCTAGAAATTAGAACATCTCTCAATAACTGATAATTGTGGGCACAGATGTTTCACATCAAATAATTATGTAAATACTGCGAATAAAGGCTGATCTGGCTCCAAAACAATACGCGGCTTGAAACTAACTGGTGTTTGATCAACTAAACTTGGGGTTCCAATTTGCAACACGGTTTGCATTACCGTCGTGATCTGCTGAAGCGCGAGATGCATACCAATACATTGGTGCGAGCCAATTCCAAACGGCAAGTAACTCAAGCGTGGGCGGGTAGCAATGGCATCTGGATCGAAACGCGCAGGGTCGAAATTTGTTGGATTAGGATACCAGCGGGGGTTACGCTGAATTACAAATGGACTGAAGCCAAGGCTTAATCCAGCTGGCAGTGTGCCTAGTTGCGGCAAATCAATCGGCGCAATAACGCGGCGGGTAAAAACATAGGCCGGGGGATACAATCGTAACACTTCTGAAATGGTTTGGGTTAGCAAGGCTGGCGGTGTACCATCAGGTGATTGGCGCATGCTTGTCTGTAACTGCTGCGTTAGTTTAGGCTGAGTCGCCAGAGCATACCAAACCCATGTCAAAGCGGCGGCGAGTGATTCGTGCCCAGCCACAAAAAATCCAAGCACATGATCACGAATTTGGGCATCAGTTAATTGAATGCCATCGTTATCAGCAGCGGCAAGCACATGGGAAATAATGTCATGGGGTGTAGGTTCGCGGCGACGCAACTGAATTAATGGCAGCAGTGCCGCTTCAAGAGTACGGCAAGCTGCCTGAAATCGATGATTGCGCAGCGTAGGAACCCATAATGGTGGCGTAACAATCTGGGTCATTCCATGATTGATCATCGCCGTCACCGTTGCCCAAGCCGCCAAGATCGCAGGTTGCACAACTTGATCACTGCCAAACAGCAAACGATGATTAAGCCGCAATGATAAGCCCTGCATCTGCGAATAGAGATCATGGGGGCGCGATGCCAATTGCTCAAGCCATTGTTGCGTTTCAGCATAAATCATAGCCGTGTGAGCGGCAACTGTGCGCGGCTGAAACACAGGAGCCAATAAGCGCCTTTGAGCACGATGGTCGTCACCCTCAAGCGTTAGCAGACTATTACCAACCACCGTTTGAAAGAGCTTACGCAGGCGATTGGTTTTTTGTAAAGCTGCGCCATGATCGACCAATAGCGCATGGATTAATTCCGGATCTGCGACCATCAGCACTGGTTTGGAACCAAAATAAAATAACCCAACTTCGCCGCATGTTTCAAAAACTGCTTGAAAGAAGGCTAGACGATCACGACGTAACGCACCTACATTTCCAAAGACTGGATGATGGGGCATGGTAGGTAACGTTGCGAGCACGGTGGTTGGGGACATTCCTCTAGCTCCCACTCAAATATAAACCATTGCGTGGTAGCAGCCAAGCACTACCACGCAAGCACTTGATTATAACAACTTAGCGATGCAGTTCCTGATCATGATAGGCCCACAGCACATTAACCACTGTCCATTGATCGTTGATTTTAACCAGATGCATATAATCGATCCAATCGTCAGCGGTAAGTTTCACGCTGGCAACGCTCGATTGAACATCTAAAATTTCAACCGTTTTGCGCGGCGTTGCGGGAAATTTATCGCCGTCTCGATTATAACTTTCAGCCAGCAAAATCATTTCCTCGGCGCTCGCTTCACGCAAATATTGTTTGCCAGTGCCCCGATGCGTCCAGAATGTGCGTTTGACCATGCGTGGATGAATGCTGCGCTGCATTTGCGCAGGATCGAGGTTGTGCTGAGATTCCAGATAATCTAAGGCTGCTTGCTGAATCGCTGCGATATCGTCATTGGTTGAGCTGTGGTGCATTCCATACTCCGCTTGTTCAGAAACACTAATGCTTCACCCATGAAGCGTTGTTAGTGTAGTAGCCCAACCAAGTGCATGTCAATCGGTCGTTGGCATGATTGCATTTAAAGCAAAAGCCAGCGATCAACAATTGATCGCTGGCTTAAGGCTGAATACTTATTCGGTAACGTCGATTGGAGCGCCTGCTGGTGGGGCGAAGAAGTCGGCAGGATACGAACCATTGACTTCGAACACGCTGTATTCCGATTCAACGAACAAGTCGCCGTTGGGCATGAAGTATTCCGATTTCAACACCACAAACAACTCATCGTCGATCCAGAATTTGAGCCGAGTATTGGCTTGGTCGCTATCGCCACCAATCACACATTCGATCACTAAAGCATCGCGGCCCAGCAAGCTTTCTTGACCAACCGTTGAAAGTTGATCGCCTGGTTGGGCGCATAAACCTTCGTTTTGGCCATATGAATCGACTGAAGCAGTTGGGTTGGGAATCACATACAGCGCTCCATCCAACTCGCTGGCAGCAAATTGCGAGACTGTACCATCAACCACGTTGGGCTGGCCAGCTGGCGAGATCCAGGCCCAAGCATCGTCGCCATTCATAATTTGGGTTTCGTATTGCTCAGGCATCGTGTTGCCGCTTGGCCAAATAATTTCTTTGCGCAATTTGTTTGGCTGTTGTACCCAAATTTTTTCGCTGACTACGCTACCAGTTTCGGGCACATGGGTTTCGAGCACGCCATGCAGCGAATCAATCCCCGTCAAACCAAAAGCGGTTACCTGTTCGGCACGGCGCAAGGCCTCTTGGGCACTGACTTGGTTGACTTGGCTGGGCAGTAAACCAAAACCAACCGCTGCCAAGGCTACCCCACACGCAGCGATCATGGCTGGGCGCAACCAACCAACCCGCCGCGTTGCTTGGGGCTTGAGCACAACCTGGGCTTGAATTGGCTTGAGCAAATTGAGCGAACCTTCAGGCACTTCATGCTCAGCGATGCTGGCGAGTACTTGTGAAATATGTTTATCGTTATGCATTGCAGACTCCTCGACTACACAGATTCATTAATAATTGGGGCTAAGAGCCGACGTAAACGTTCGCGAGCGCCGAACAAGCGTTGTTTGATTGCGCCTGCGCTGGTGGCGGCATCATCGGCCATCTCGGCCTCGCTCATTCCAAGGTAATAGCGTTGCACAATCGCTGCCCGTTGCAACGGTGTTAGTTGGTTCAAGGCTTGCATGACGCTTTCACGCAGTGCATCTTGCTCCAGCAAGGCCTCTGGTTGGGGTTCGTTGCTCATTAATTCTTCGAACAACGCCAAGCCAGCAGCGTTTGATTGATCAAGTGAGCGTTGGCGTTCACGGCGTTGGGCATCTTTGAGTGCATCGTTCAACACAATTTTCATAAACCACGGGCCGAAGGCGCGTTGGCTATCAAATTGTTGGATGCGCTGCACCACCCGCAGAAAAGCCGATTGAACAATATCTTCGGCAGCAGCCCGATCGCGGACAACCAAGATTGCTGCGCGGACAGCCTGATATTGATAGTGGTGAACAAGGGGGGCTAGCCCAGCGATATCACCTTGTTTGAGTCGAGCTATAGCTTCGTGATCCTGCATATCCTTCCTTTCAGCCAATTGTTGAGTGCGCCCTCACTAGATATATCCAAGCACAGGCTAAAAAGTTAGGCCATAGCAAAGAGAACATAGAACAAATCAAAAGGCAAAAGTCAGAAGGCAAAAGCAGAGTCGCAAAGTATTCGATCCACGAAGGGCACGAAGGCCACGAAGGGGATAAATATCAGGAATTTGTGGATGATTGAACAATCAATGCATAGCAGCTAAAATAAAAGCCTGAATAGATCATCACTCCATTCGAGGAGCCTGCATGAGTTTGGTTAGCCTGCCAGTCAATCGTGCGTTACGCTCATTGATTCGTTCGATCGTATTGCACCAAGCGCATGGAGCCGAAGCCCCAGCCTATCCAGTCTTGCCAACGCCATTTCCGGTGGCAGGAATCCAGTATCAAGGGCGTTTGGGCGTACATCAGCAGCTAACAAATACCTTTAAACATTTAAATCGCCTAGGCTTGACGGGATTACAATCGACGATTCGTCAATTTCAGCCCGACCAACTAACCCAAACAATCTTGCTGGTTTTTCAACCGTATGGCGTATTTGCCAGTTTCAAGCATCCAATGGCTGATTTGCACGATCAGCATGTGCCATTGCACGAATTTATAGCAGCGAGCCAGCTCGAATATCTGATTGAACAAATCGACACGCTAGCCTTACAAGCGGCTGATTTAACCAGCGTTGCCGAACTAATCAGTCAATTTGTGCATGATCAACTGTTGCCACAAGCCTGCTCGCCCCACGCGAGCCTAATCAATGCAGTAAATATTCTGCTTGCATCCAAGGGCACATATCCGATTAGCCAACTTGCGCGTGAGGTCAACCTCAGTCGGCGACAACTAGAACGGCTATTCAATCAGCAAATTGGCTTGCAACCGAAGGCCTATGCCAGCTTAGTGCAATTTGATCAGGCGCTGCGATCATTGGCCCAACGTGATTCTTGGGCTAGCCTTGCCCTTGATTCGGGCTATGCAGATCAGGCCCATTTTATTCGCCAATTTTCTGCACGCGTCGGCCAATCGCCAACAGCCTATGCGGCCACGATTAAGGATGTCGCATTTCTTCAATCATTGCTGCTGGCCGAGAACTAAACTTGCTCCATAGCATTCTGTTATGGAGCAACACCATGTCAACGTTCGATCAAACACTGCTGCAAGCTTGTGCCGAGAGCACCCTCAACGGAACCTTACCCTTTCCCGAGGTGATTCAGCGGCTAAGCCCAACTGTCGAGCAATATCATGTTGATCTGATTCGGCTTGAAATGACCTACTATGGTCATCAAGGCCAAAGCTTCGTCTACCGATTAAACCTAAACAAGCTGCCAGCAATTGCGAGTCAACTGGATTTAGTCTCCTTTCAAACAGCCCTCAAGGCCTCGCAACGCGGTGAAATCAGCTATCCCACATTTTTGCAGCAAAGCATGGCCGCAGGAGTCAGCAGCTATATCGTCTTTCTTAGTGGGCGTTTGGCGATCTATGTTGGCCGCAACGGAGCCTATGCAGTCGAGCCATTTCCAGCACAACCATAAGCTAGCGTTTGGCAATTGAATATAACAGCGCGGGTGAGCCATCGAGCACCAACTCGCGCTCCAAGTGCATGCCCATTTTTTCAGCTACCCGAATCGAAGCAGCATTTTCGGGAATTGGTAGGCAAATCAAACGCTCAAATTGAAGCTGATCAAACCCATAGCCAACAATTGCTTGGGCCGCCTCGGTTGCCAAACCCTGACCCCAATAGGCTTGATCGAGCAAATAGGCTACTTCAACTTCTTGGCGCTCGTCGATCACCCATGGAAGTAAACCACAGCGCCCAATGAATGCCCCAGTTGGTTTATAAATCGTTGCCCACAAGCCATAGCCATATTTAGCGTAATAAACCTTGATAATCCAATCAAGCTCGGCTTGAGTTTCTTCACGGCTTAACACACCCTCAGGGAAGTGCTCACGAATGATCGAATCACGATACAGTCGGAATAAGGCCTCAAGATCATCAGGGGTTAATTTGCGCAATATCAAGCGCTCAGTTTCCAGAATCAGCAGGTCATCGGCCATTGTTGCAACTCCTTTAACGAATCAACTGAATGCTAACAGGCTCGGTGCTGCGGCAAATCAATCGCTTGATGGAGCTTTAACCGGGCAACCCGCCCTTCATGCTATAATCTGTAGCAGCTTGCAGCCCAACGGTGTAGTGAGGAATTACGGCGATGAATCAGCTTGGTCGGCTTAAACGGGTTCCCATTCATGATGCTTGGCGGCAGGCAGCCAGCCATTTTACCCACTGGCTCACCCAAGCCGAAAATATCGCTCAGCTCAACACTGCCACCAACCTCGAATTACGCTTCGAAGCACTCAACAAAGGCACTGGCAATTTACGCCAAAGCCTGGTGTGCTACGATCAACGCACCGAAACTAAAGTCTTGATCGAAAATCAACTAGCTGGCAGCGATCATGCCCATCTTGGGCAATTGCTCACCACCGCTAGCACGGTCAAGGCGACGATTTTAATTTGGATTGCTGAGCATTTTACGCCTGAGCATCGCGCTACGATCGAATGGCTCAACCAACAAACGCTGCCCCATTTATTGTTTTTTGCAATCGAATTGGAATTATGGCAAATTGATGATTCGCCATTTGCCCCGCACTTCAAGCTGATTTGCAAGCCAGCCGATTGGGAACTGGCAATCACCAATGAGCCAGTTCCAGCAGCACCGTCTGCTCCAGCCAGCCCCAGCAAAAATATCTATTTAGGCTATTGGATGCGCTTTAATGCCATGTTACGTGAGCGTAATAGCCATCTTGGGGCCAAAAAACCGCATTCCGAGCCAAGCACCAGCTTTGCGCTTGGCCGCGCCGATTGCATCTTACAAGCAGTCTTGAATCAACGTGATAATTGGATTGGCGTGGCGGTAATGCTCAGTGGTATTTCAGCCAAATTACGTTTTCGTTGGTTACGTCAACAACGGGTAGCAATTGAGCAACAATTAGGGGTTGGGCTTGAATGGCGCGAAAATCCTTTGACCAAAGAATATCAAATTTGGCTGATTCGGCGCAACGCCAATTTGCACGATCATCAGCACTGGGCCGACCATCACGTTTGGATGATCGACACCCTTGAACGTTTTTACCGTGTGTTTACGCCGCTACTCAAGCAACTTTACATTCGCAACGAGCCTGAGCATCATTGATTTTCAATTTAGCGCCGACGCTTTTGCAAATACTCAGTACCACGGTTAAAGGCTTGGGCCAAGGTTGCCGCCGTATCAATCACCGACAGATCCAAATGCAAATTAACCAAAGTTTCAGCCATATCGGGGCGAATCCCTGCCAAAATCACCCGCGCTCCTAGCAATTGCGCCGCATGCGAAGCACTGATCAAGGCTCGCGCCACCGATTGATCGACAACCGGGACGCCGGTAATATCCATAATTACAACTTTAGCTTGTTGTTGTTCGATCGATTTGAGCAGCGTTGCATTAATATCGCCAGCCCGATTAGCGCTAAATTCACCAACCAACGGCATCACTAGGATATGTTTAGTAATTGGGATGGTCGGCATGCTCAGGCGGCGCACAGTTTCGAGCAAACGTTCTTGCTCAACATTTTGGGCTTGCACCTCAGCCAACGCCTGATTCAATTCGCCAGTTCTGGTCACAACCAGCGTTTCAAGCTCTTCATTCATTTTAGAAAGCCGTGTTTGCGAGGCATTGAGGCCAACTACCATCGTATTGAAGGCCTCGCCAAGGCTAGCCAATTCGTCGCGGGTGTTGAGGTGCACCGGAGTATAGGCATTGGGATCATCGGTAAAACGGGTGACGCTTGCATATAATTTTTGTACGGGCAAGGCCAATCGTCGCCCAACATACCAACCAATCGCCGCCACAATCGGCAAGGCAATCCCAATCACAATCAACAAACTAATTGCCAAGGTTTGAACATTACTATAAATAACCTCAAGTGGTCGTTCGACGATCAAAATCCAATCGGTAGGATCAAGTGAGGTACGCACACCCAAAACTTCTTCGCCAAATGGGCTACGATAGGTTTCAATCGCATTGCCAGTTTGCAGCAAGGGTAAGCTGGATAAATCTTGATTCTCGATGAGCGCTTGGGTATTGGCGGCGCTAATTAATTGGCCTTGTTGATTAACCACCAACACCCGCATTTGGGCGGCTGATTCGATCCGCGAGGTCGTTTCCCAAATCCGATCCATGCTGATATCGGCGACCAGAATTAATTGGGCGTTGGCATTGCCTAAAATTGGCAATGCCATACGAAAGCGTGGCACCTCGCTAGGGGCAAGTGGCAAAGAGATGGCTTGCAAGGGCGCAGGGTTTTCAATTGCAACTTGGCGATTTTGCACCATTTGCAATAATGGTGAACCTGCCAACGACTCGGGCATGCGCACGCCGCGCAAGCGTGCCGCCACGGCGATTCGTTCGCCATTCAGGCTATACACCCCAACTTCAGAAAAACTTGAGCCAAATAGCACTTGCGAACCCAACTGCAAATCGCTCAACTGACTGGGATTACCATTATTCCCAATTGTTTCAGCAGCGCCGCGCAACTCGTCCATACTATTGAGCACAAAGCGTCGATAATCTTCAGCTGCGAGGTTAGTGAGCGCCACCTGTTGATTTTGCGCCGAACGCTGCTGCGCTCGATAACTAATCGTCAAGGCAATTGCCCACACCGCTAATAACGGCAACAACGCCGCAAGCAAGATAATCCAGGTAACTCGTTGGCGAACCCGTGCCCGCATATGTATTCCTACCTCTGCTGAAATGGTGCTTTGCGACGTTGGATCGAACGACGTGCTCAGATCAATTTAGGGCAATTGACTGGGATCAAGTTTATCCAAAAAGGTAAAGGTTCCTCGTTCAATTTTGACGAACAGCACGGTTTTATTGACTTCACGTTCAGGCGTAAAGACAATTGCGCCTGTTACTCCTTCATAGGTTTGGGTCGCAGCCAAGGTATCGCGAATCGCACTTGAGCTGGTGTCTGGGCTACGTTTGAAGGCATCGATCAACAAATTGGTGGCATCATAGGTTGATGAAGCTACCACGTCGGGATCAATCCCGTGGGCATTACGATATTCGCGAATAAAATTCTGCACAATTGATCGTGGGTCATTGCGCGAAAAATCGGTTGCCAAAATCACGCCTTCAACATCGCTGCCACCAAGCTCGACCAATGACGGCGAATCTAAGCCATCGGAGCCAATGATTGGCAAGGTAATGCCTGCCTGACGAACTTGTTTAATGATATCAGCACTTTGGGCATAATACCCAATCAAAATCAAGGCATCGGCTGGTTTAGCCTTAATAGTGGCAATCTGGCTGCTAAAATCAGTAACATCGCTGGCGTATTCGCTGGTGCTGACGATCGTCGATTGATTGGCTTGGGCGGTTTTGGTAAAGGCTTCGGTGATGCTTCGCCCATAATCATTATTGATATTCAGCACATGGAAATTACGATAATTGAGTTTGGTCGTGGCATAAATCGCTAAAGCTTGGCCCTGCACGGTCGAAACATAGATCACCCGAAAGATCATCGAGCCAGTTTTGGTAACTTCGGGGTGAGTGGCATAAGCCGCTAACATGGGGATGCCAGCCTGTTGGAAGACTGGGGCGGCTGCGCGGGTGGTGCTGCTGTAGGAGCCGCCAATCACGGCCCGAACTTTATCTTCAGTGACGAGTTTTTGGGCAACCGTAATTGCTTGATTGGGATCAAGTTGATCATCATAGGTCACCAACTCGAAGGTTTTGCCGGGCACAGTTTGGTTGGCGTTTGCTTGATCAATTGCCAATTTCGCAGCATACATCGAGTGCGTGCCATCGCTGGCACTGTTGCCGCTCATTGGGCCAAAAAAGCCGATTTTGATCGTCTCGACTTGCGGTTGAGAAGCACCCCCACAAGCACTAACCAAGGCCAAACCGATGACTACAAACATCCCCAATGCGGCTCGTCTTAGCATGTTCAAGACTCCTCCATGTGCTACCACATGGCTTAGTAGGCCACTACCCAAGAACAATGTTAATTTACTCACCCTGCTGCATGGCCAGTGTAACACAGAACATGCCAAATAGGCGGTTGAGTTTTGGCGTGAATTTTAAGTCTTTTACAAACCAGTTTGGCTATTGGCCAACTAGGAGTATTAGGCTAATTGGTAGACGCTACTGATTGGCTATGGTAGACTTGCGCCGCAAGCCCTATTGAAACGCCGCATCCGAAGGAGTGTGCCATGTCTCAGGCCTTAACCTATGCTAGTTATTTAAATATTGATGAACTTTTAGCCTTGCAAACGCCACGCAGCCATGGCCCCGAACACGACGAATTATTGTTCATCGTGATTCATCAAGTGTATGAGTTGTGGTTTAAGCAAATTTTGCACGAACTCGATTATTTAGGCGATCTCTTACGCGCCAACGATACAGGCCGCGCCAACCAAAGCATCCGCCGCATTTTAACGATTCTGAAAACCATCGTGGCCCAAGTCGATGTGATGGAAACCATGACTCCCCTGCAATTCAATGCCTTTCGCGGCTCGCTCGAATCGGCCAGTGGCTTTCAATCGCTGCAATTTCGCGAAATTGAATTTGTACTCGGCTACAAACGCCCAGCAATTTTGCAACACTTCGCCGCATTGCCAAGCCATGAACGACTCGAACAACGCTACCAAGAACCAAGTCTGTGGGATAGCTTTTTACACTATCTACAGCTGAATGGCTATGCGATTCCCAGCGAGCAAATTGAGCGTGATGTAACCCAGCCGCTCGTAGCATCACCAGCAATTCAGGCAATTTTGATCACGGTGTATCGCCAAAATCCCTTGGTTAGCAACCTCTGCGAGCGCCTGATCGATCTCGACGAGGGTTTTCAAGAGTGGCGTTATCGTCATGTTAAAATGGTTGAACGCACAATTGGCATGAAGCAAGGCACTGGTGGTTCAAGCGGCGCGGCCTATCTTGCCAGCACAATCAAGCCATTCTTTCCCGATTTGTGGGCGATTCGCGCCGATTTATAGGGATGAAAATGCCCTAATTCGCAGTAAATCAGGGCATTTTCACATTATGTCATATTAACGTCGAGCTAATGGTACATAAACCCGAATATTGCTCGGAATTTGATAATCGATGCGTGGGCCATAGTGCGGCAGCGCCTGACCCAATTCAAACGCCCCTAAATCGGGCTGACCATCGGTCACAAATGGATCATTGAGGTTGGCAATCACTGCGCCTTTGTTAATCGCCACTGAGCTGCTTTGCAAACGTAAATCGGATTCGCCAATCGGCGAGGCCACATCAACCGAGGCTGGCAGGCTGGCATTATAGACATCATCGAAACTCACGGTTACACCATGGGTTTCAACGCCGATTGCCTGTAAATTGCTCAGCCGCAAATAGCGCACATTATTCCACTTAAAATCGGGAGCCGAGGGCGAATCGCTGGCGTGATTGGTTCCCCAGCCGTTGTAATCGACATCGCGAAAGCCTTCATCGGCAACTGTCATAAATTCAAAGGCATAGCGTGTACCCAACATAAGATTATTGCGAATAATTGTATTGCGCCACTGCTGACCATCATCACTCAGCGCGTTGCCGATCCGTGCTGAGCTATTGTGGGCAATAAACAAGCCAGTTGGTTGATTGTGCAATTTGAAGGGTGCGCCAGCAATGTTAAAAAAGTTATTGCGAAATAGATAGGCTGGCCCACCATAAATTGGCTGAATACTGACTCCAGTGCGAGCGTTGATCACGCGATTATTCCATACCCGCGTATTGGCTTGGTTGTAATCGATCTCAATGCCATCATCAACGCAAAATGCTGCTTCATTATGATAAATATCTTGGCCATAGCTGCTTTGGGCATTCCACGGCTGCACCGAGATACAATCACCAAAATTCATCACACTGTTATAGGCCACAACATTACCAGTGCCGCGCAAATCGAGGCCGCGCTCGCTGGGAATGCCCGTGCCTGGCCACGTCGTGCGGCCAGTAATCACATTATCAATCACGGTTTGGTTGTATTCTTGATGGGTTTGGCGACGATTGTAGATGCCAAAGCCAACATCACGAATCAGGTTACGGCTAATCAGAATGTCGTGAGTATGTTGGGCATCGATGCCCCAAGCGCCATTTTGAATCGTCAAGTTCTCTAAAATTACAAAACCAAGGGTCTGGTTGCTTTCGCCAAGGGTTACAACGCCACGCGTGGTATTGGCTCCATCAATAATCGCCTTGCGATTGAGCGGCCCGTTGATCCGAATCGGTTGGGCTTGAGTTCCGTTAATCAAAATTTGGAAGGGTTGATAAGTGCCTGCTGCCAAGGTGAAGGTATCGCCTGGCTGAGCATTATTAACTGCGGTTTGAATACCTTGATATGGATTGGCGAACGAGCCATCGCCGCCACCATTGCCTGGAACTACAAAACGCGTGCGCACAGTTGGCCCAAAATCTGTCAGGCTACGGGTACGCTTGGTAATTGTGCGGCTCGTGCCTCCACCATCGGGATCGGTTAGGGTAACTCGTAATTCATACTCCTCACCAGCAGTAAGCCACATGGCACTGGCTGCATGATAATTACGATTAAGCGCATCGCCTTCAACAATCGTGCTAGGATTGGCTCGCATGGCCGGAGCTGCATTGCGCCAAGTTGAGCTACCAACCAAACGATATTCCAAGGTTAGTGTGCTATTGCGATTGGTATCGCCACTAATCGCCCACGAAACTCCAATGTGGGCAAAGGTTGCGTCGGCACGTAACTCGCCTGCCACGACCGCGCTTTGCGGTGCGGCCACCCCAACGTGCATTACTAACAAACCGAGAAAAAGAGCTATAACAATTGCTTTCAAGCCTGCCTCCTTAAAAATTAATAATGGTTAGGCAATGAGGGCAGGATTATAGCATGTAAAAGTTGAAGTTAAAACAAAACAACGTGAGTATCGCTCACGTTGTTGTTTGGCGGGAAGGGAGGGATTCGAACCCTCGGAGGGTGTGACCCCTCGACGGTTTAGCAAACCGTTGCTTTCGTCCACTCAGCCACCTTCCCGTATCTATGGTGGAGGAGCAGGTGGGATTCGAACCCACGAGGGCTTTGACACCCTAACTATTTTCAAGACAGTCGCCTTCAACCGCTCGGCCACTGCTCCGGACGAAATCTCATTCAGTTGTTACGAGGCGTAAGTATAGCAGCGAAGCGCTTGTTTGTCAAATTCGCTCGTTCTGGCTTACGTAGCACGATTTATGTAATGCACGCGATCCCAGATAATTATTTGGCCCATTTTGGTAACTGCACATCCATATAAGCTTGCTCAATTTAAACATCAAAGCTTGTAGCTGAAGCTCAATAACGGGCGATTGATAACAACGCTGCGCTCGGCCAGCATTACGATTCAGTCGAAGCCCAATCTATCAATATAGTCCACCATTAAGCCGACCAGCTTAATTCTCAACTTCCATTTCAAGTTAGCTATTTTTAATCATATTTATACTAATTTAAACTTTTTCTTAATAAAAACCCTTGACAAGCAGCTGTTGCCATGCTACGTTCTTCATAATTCCACTGGAATAATAAAGGTGGAGTGTACGAATCAATTCAATTCTAGCAACGTTGCTAGGCAATTGAAGCGTAGATTAAGGAGACCTCATGAAATTTCCACAACTGAACCCATCAAGGCTAAGCAAGTTGTTGTTAGCACCACTCTTGATTAGTGCATTTTGGGGCAGCATGGTCAATCCACAGGCTGGGATGGCGCGTCAATCATTTGCTAATTCACAGGCGAGCCTTGCTCAGAGTTGCAATTTTACCGATTGGGTTGCAGGTAAGCAGTATTATACGGGCAATATTGTGCGCTACAACGGCAATTATTATGTGGCTGAGCACGATAATCCAGGCTATGACCCAACTGTTAGTACATGGTATTGGGAGCCGACGAGTTGCGGGGGTGGCGGGGGTGGCGGCGGCAGTTGTAGCTATACCGATTGGGTGGCTGGCCGTCAATATTACACGGGCAACATTGTACGCTACAACGGCAGTTTCTATGTGGCCGAGCACGATAACCCAGGCTACGACCCAACCATCAGCACCTGGTTTTGGGAGCCAACCACCTGTGGCGGAACCAACCCACCACCACCAACCCCAACTCCACCACCAAGCACCTGTAACTACACGGATTGGGTGGCAGGTCGTCAATATTACACGGGCAATATTGTGCGCTACAACGGCAGTTTCTATGTGGCCGAGCACGATAATCCAGGCTATGACCCAACCATCAGCACCTGGTTTTGGGAGCCAACCACCTGTGGCGGAACCAACCCACCACCACCAACGGGCTTTAGTTCAATCGTTAGCAAAGCCCAATTTGATCAAATGTTCCCCAATCGCAATCCCTTCTACACCTATGAAGGTCTAGTACAGGCCGCAGCTTTCTACCCAGCTTTTGCGGGCACTGGCTCGACCGAAACTCGCAAGCGCGAAGCCGCCGCTGCTCTGGCCAACTTTGCCCACGAAACTGGCAACTTTGTCCATGTGACTGAAATTGCCCAAGGCGAATATTGCCAAAATAGTGCTCAATGGCCTTGTGCCCCTGGCAAACGCTACTTTGGCCGTGGCCCAATTCAGTTGAGTTGGAACTACAATTATGGGTTGGCCGGCCAAGCATTGGGTCTGAATTTGCTGAATGATCCTGATATGGTTTCGCGTGACCCCGCTGTGGCTTGGAAAACCGCCTTGTGGTATTGGATGACCCAACGCGGCCCAGGCTCGATGACCCCGCACGATGCCATGGTCAATGGCAATGGCTTCGGCGAAACCATCCGCAGCATCAACGGCTCATTGGAGTGCAACGGTGGTAATCCTGGCCAAGTTCAAAGCCGCGTCAGTTCGTATCAAACAATTACCAATATTCTTGGTGTAAGCCCAGGCAACAACCTTTACTGCTAGATTAAGTTCATGCCAATCCACCAGATCGAGCACTATCGATCTGGTGGATTTTTTTAATCCTCACGACTGAGGTAGTGCTCAGGATAATTCAGGCAATGATTGATTTTTTCGACTAAATCGCTGGTAGAAGTTGTTTCATAGCGATAGATAATCTTATCCCAGCCACCGCGTAACATCACCAAGCGATAATAACCACTACGAGCATCTTTTTCGGCGCTACCGTTGCGATGCCAGCCAACGTCAATGCTCAGGCTTTCATCAATCGTTTGATGCTTGGCCCAATCCTCGGCAAATTTAGTTAATTCAGCTGCCTGTGTTGGACGATTGGTGATAGCCAAACGAGTTATGTAATCGATAAACCGCCCAAGATCCAACTGCTCAATCCAAATCAGATCCTCAGAAGTATTAAACTCGCGATTGATCGAGCCATCGGGCAACAAAGGCTCAACCTCAAACAGCGTATTCCAATGCACAATCCAGCCTGTTGGAATACTAAGCGCAACGGGTAAAGGATAGCTTTTCATTATGTGTTCCTCATTAAAATTGCCTCGTTTAGCGACTCTATGCTATACTTTAGTGTGATCGTGGTTGTAGCCAGAGAGTTGCTAGGCCAAGGATTATCCCAAACATAACTGGATCAATTGACTTAAGTGTTGATGACCCATTGGTAAAGACAATGCCTTAGGTACCAATCAAGTTTGGTGTAATCAGCTTGAGGCACTGATCAAGCAACGATCAATTTTAGCTTAAATGAGTAAAGGGGTTGGTTTGATGAACATGCGACGAAGTTTCTTATTAGGTTCGCTATTGTTGGGATTAATCGGCTGCGGCAGCCAAGCAGTTAGCACGGTTTTACCCCAACCAACCGTTGCCCCGACTCAAACTCAGCAAATTGCCACAGAACTGCCTCAACCAACGGCTGCCCCAACCCAGATTCAGCAAGTGCCTAGCGATCTTGAAATAACAATCGAGCGAACAATGTGTTTTGGCACATGTCCAGTCTATACCGTAGCAATTGATCATACAGGCAAGGTTCGCTATGAGGGTAAAGATTTTGTAAAAACCGTTGGCCTTGCCGAATCGAGCATCAGCAACGAGCAATTGCTTTCCCTGATCAACGCCTTCGTGAATAGCAAGTATTGGGATTATCAAGATAGCTATAATCCTGATGGTCCTCAATGCGAGGATAGTGCCACCGATAACCCATCAGCTGCTACATCAATTACGATGAACGGCAAAACCAAATCGGTTTCACATTATTATGGATGTCGAGATTTTGTTGGCGAAACTGAGTTAATCGCGCTTGAAAACTTGATTGACCAAACTGTAAATAGCCAACAATGGATTGACTAAATCCTGCTGCTGTTGAGGGTTGGGGTGAAGTAAGCCTATCGTCAACGAGTAGATTATTTGGTATAGTAGCTGAAATTATTTTTTGAGAGGAACTTAATCATGAGCGAAGCTGCAAACGCATATTATTTCAGTGAAGGCCAAGTTTGGCGCTACCATACTCGCCCCAACGAGCCAGAATCGGCGATTTTAATCAACAAAATCGAGTATCACTCGGGTTTGGGGGCAATTTTTCACATTAGCATCGCTGGGGTGCAGGTCAAAAATCCGCATGGCGAGGAGCCACTCACCCAGCTTGGCCACTTTCCAGTGGTCGCAGCTAGCCTTGAGCAAAGTTTAACCGAGCTGGTCGATACCAATGTGGATAACCCAAGCTACCTTGAGGGTTATGAATCGTGGCGCGAGGCTTTCGTCCAAGGCAAAGCCGGGGTTTTTAATATTCCCATTGAGCAAATTATCAGCTTCGTCGAAGAGGCGATCAATCAAGCTTGATTGATCTACGAAGAGCACGAAAATAAAAGCAAGGAGTCAGGATTCAGGGATTTAACCTAAGTCCTGACCCCTAGCTTCTGAACCCTAGACCATCTCCACCTCTTAAACATTGGTTCTTTTGATTTTTGGCTTCTGCCTTTTGATTTTATGCTCTGAATTAGCATTTGACTCCGCACCAAGGGCAACAATTGATCTTAATAGTGCTTGATCGATCGCCATGAATAATGCCGTATTCATTTTGTTTTGAATCGTAAGCAATAATTGCATCGGGGCAATCGAAAGGATTGCGATGTTGCTCACAATAAAATTCAGCATATTCAGCCAAATGAATACAGGGATATTTGGTCAGATCGACATCACGTTGTTGCAAACGATAGCTTAATTCGGCATCGCTACAAACTGAGCACTCAATAAAATGATTGATCAACTGCGTGCGCAGATCGCCAGTAATTTGGTTATGCTCAGGAGTCAGCCAATAATGCCGAAACGTCACACAATCCATCATGGGCCTCTGTAAATAAACAAGCCCTAACATAAACATTAGTTCTTTTTATTTTTGGCTTCTGCCTTTTGATTTTAGTGCTGTTCTATGCGCTGATTATGGTTCGTCGGCAACATCTTGCGCAGCATGGCAAATGGTGAATTCGGCGAACGATAACGATTAGTCGAGAGTTGCCAATGCCAAGCGGCGGCAATTTGCTGTTGTAATCCAGCCAGATATGCCCGCGCTTGGTGATTATGTTGAGCATCAGCAAACCATTGCGCCTGATCCACAATCGCCTGAAATTCGCTAATCCACTGATTAATCAAGCGAATTGTTTGATCGACGGCTTGCTCAAAACTCAACTGTTGGGTATCGATCAGAATTCGGATGAGATTAAAGCGCGAGTCAAGCAGCACAACTTCTTTCTCATAAGAAAATAGATCATTCATAATCGCCGCAGCCAAACCCGCCAAATCGGTTGCTCGTTTGATTTGCGGATGGGCATACACTACTGGGCTGATCGCAATATCAAGGGCAAATTCAATCAGCAACATCGTTGGATACATGCCCGAATCGTGTAGACGGGTGCTGAGATAGCTTTCAAGCGCGGTGGGTTTGGGCTGCTTAAAGGCCATATTCGGCACACGAATCGCTTGAAAATGCTGCATCAACGACTCAACCAGCCGCTGGCGATACTCACGACTACTTAAATCGTGAAAATGGCGATGCAATTCTTGCCAAATCGGGTAAAGTCGATGAATTGGATCAGGCATTTGGCCATCAATAAAAATCTTGGCACAAGCAGCATACACTGCTGGAGTGGGATGATCGCCATACAACGGCACTTGGCGCTGATTCCGATCATACATATCATCAATATAAAACAGCGTGGCATTCAGCAAATCAATCGCCAGCAACCGCGCAAAGCTTGTCGTGGGAAAAAGATACGACGACATTGAGGTATATTGATCCATGCCTGGCAGATCAACAGCATAGACTGCGCAAATCGCTGCTGTACACTCCATGGATTGAGCTTGGAAGGGATTAATCTGAATTGGTTGGACGACCTGAAGATCAGGTAGGGAGAGATGTTGATTATCCATTGAAAATTCCATCAGAGCATTAGTATAATACGATTGATTATAGTAGATCTCCCCTCGCTTGCCTATGCCTAATCTTAACCATGACCAAAGCTCAATAAATTATTAAATTTGCGTGATCAATTGCGTGGTTGAAAAGCCGAAACTGGCTCAATGGCTAGATTCTAGCACCAGGCTCAGGCATCCAAGGTTAGTTGATTAAAACCTTAGAGCATTGTTTAACCACAAAAGAGTTTGAAATATGGCTAAAGGCTGAAGGCTATAGGCTATGATCGTTGGAATTCAAAAAAACATACAACCACCGAATATACCCCTATAGCCCAAAGCCTTTAGCCATTATTTTTGCTCTAAACGGCGGCGCACAGCAGCAGCATGAGCTGTCAAGCCTTCGGCCTCAGCCAAACGTTGAGCAACTGGGCCTAAACGTTGCAAGGCTTTTTCATTCAAGCCAACCAACGAAATAACTTTGCGAAAGTGATCAACATTAACGGGCGAGGCATAGCGAGCAGTACCGCCAGTGGGCATAATGTGCGATGGCCCAGCCACATAATCACCCAACACCTCAAACGACCGCTCACCAAGGAAAATGCCCCCAGCATTGCGAACCTTGCCCACATATTGCCAAGGATCATTGACTAATAAGCAGAGGTGCTCAGGTCCATAGGCATTACTCAAATCGAGCGCAACCTCTAATGAAGGCACAAGCACAATCCCTGAGCGGTTGGTTAGCGCCTGAGCAGTAATTTCAGCTCGTTCAAGTTCTTCGAGTTGGTGAGCCACAGCCGCTTGGACTTTTTCGGCCAATTCCAGCGAGGGCGTGAGCAAAATCGCCGAAGCCAGCAGATCATGTTCGGCCTGAGCCAGTAAGTCGGCGGCAACTAGCTCGGGGTTAGCATCAGCATCGGCAATCACCATAGTTTCGGTCGGGCCGGGCAAGGCTTCAATATCAACCGTGCCATACACCGCTTTTTTGGCCAACACCACAAATAAATTGCCTGGGCCAATGATTTTATCCACATGCGGTACGCTCTTCGTACCATAGGCCATGGCCGCAATTGCCTGCGCCCCACCCAAACGAAAAATCCGGTTTACTCCGGCAATATCAGCCGCCACCAAAACCAACGGCGAGATCTCGCCAGTATCGCGTTGCGGTGGCGAACACACAATAATTTCGCGCACCCCAGCAACTTTGGCCGGAATCACTCCCATCAACAACGATGATGGCAAGGGAGCCGTGCCGCCTGGCGCATACGCCCCAATCCGCTCCAGTGGCAGAACGATCTGACCTAAGGCACCCTCATCCGACCAATCAACCCAGCTTTGGCGGGTTTGCTTCCGGTGAAAACGCTCAATCTCGGCGGCGGAAACCCGCAAAGCCTCAATCAACAAGGGATCAAGTTGGCTATAGGCGGCTTCAATCGCCGAACGATCAACTTCAAATTGGCTTAATTCAACACCTTCGATTGTGCGGCTCCAGTGCTCCAAGGCCGCATCGCCATCGCGCCGCACACTGGCCAAAATCTGGTCAACCGCTGCGGCAGGCGTTGTACCAGCCCCGAACATGTGGTCAAGGCTTTGTTGCAAACGCTCAGGAATTTCGACTGTATCAAAGGCCACTCGCGCTAATGGTCCTTGTTGGGCTTGCGCAAGATCGGTATAAAGCTGAATTGGCATGCGTGCTCCATCTATCCAAAACCAACGAACTAGCAGCATGCTACCAAATTCAGCGTTGAGCGCAAATGGTGAGGTCAAGGGGGCAGTAGATAGGGACTAGGGGTCAGTTAATGTGTAACCGCGAAGATATGGCTATTGACGTTTGGCTATTGGCTTACAGAAGCATGAGAATCCCAACTAACTTCCGATAGACTATTGCCTACAGCCAATAGCCATACCATCTCCGCGCCTCCGCGTTAAAAATTCAATCTACGAAGGTTGTTGTTGACGCTAGCAACTCACGGCTTTTATAATGCAGCTATGCTAATTGCAATTCTAGCAACCAAACTAGCGATTCCCAGCCTGCGCATGCAGGGTGTACTGCGCTCACGGCTCAGCGTAAAACTTGAGCGTGGTTTGAACCAACGCCTTAGTTTGGTAGCTGCACCTGCTGGTTTTGGCAAAACCACCTTGCTCAGCACATGGCTTGAGCAAACCACCCACGCCAAAGCTTGGCTAACCCTCGATCCACGAGATAATGATCCATTGCGTTTTTTAAGTTATCTGGTGGCGGCGCTGCAAACCGTCGAGCCAGAAATTGGTCAAAGTGTCCAGCAGGCGCTCCAAGCAACGCAGCCAGTCGCCAGCGAAAATCTCTTAATCAGCCTGATCAACGAGCTACACCAGATTCGCCAACCAATTATTTTGGTATTCGATGATTACCATGTGATCGAGCAACAGGCGGTTGACGATATGCTCAATTTTTTGCTCGAACACCTGCCAACTAAGCTGCACCTTGTACTAGCTACTCGCGAAGATCCGCAAATACCGTTGGCGCGGCTGCGTGCTCGTGGCCAATTGAATGAAATTCGCGTAGCCGATTTGCGCTTTAGTTTGGCTGAAAGTGGCGAATTTTTGCGCAATGTTATGGGTTTGCAATTGCCCGAGCAAGCGATTGCCAGCCTCGAAGCCCGCACCGAAGGCTGGATTGCAGGTTTGCAACTAGCAGCGCTCTCACTGCAAGGCCAGCACGATCCCAGCAGCTTCATCGAAACCTTCAGCGGCCAACATCAATTTATCTTAGATTATTTGCTCGCAGAGGTTTTGCAGCACCAATCAGCCGAAATTCAAACATTTTTGGTGCAAACATCAATGCTTGAGCGCATGTGTGGGCCGTTGTGCGATGCCGTGTTAAACCAAACCACCAGCCAAGCCCTGCTCGAACAGATCGATCAGGCCAATTTATTTATCGTGGCGCTCGATCAACAGCGCTATTGGTATCGTTATCATCAATTATTTGGTGATTTACTGCGCCAACGCTTGTCCCAACAAGCCAATCCGCACGAGCTGGCAGGCTTGCATCAACGGGCGAGTGCTTGGTATCAACAGCAAGGCTTATTGCTTGAAGCTTTTCAGCATGCCACTGTCGCCCACGATTATCAACAGGCCGAGCGATTAATGGAGCAAATGCCGCTACATTCGAACGGCAATGTCTCGGCGATGCTGAATTGGCTAGCTGGATTACCCACCAGCGTGCTTGATCAACAACCATCGTTGTGGGTACGGTTTGCAGCAATTTTATTAGTGCTTGGCCAGACCAGCGGGGTTGAGCCAAAATTGCAAGCTGCCGAACGCGGATTACAATTCCTACCAGCAAATCTGCGCAACCGTGATTTACTGGGCCAAATCGCCGCCGCCCGTGCAACCCTAGCGCTCACTCAATATCAGATTGAGGCGATTATTCAGCAAGCTCAGCGAGCATTCGAATATCTACATCCGCAGAATTTGCCGTTTCGAGCGACCGCCAATTGGGCTTTGGCCTACGCCTACCAAGTGCGCGGCGAGCGTCAAAACACCAATGCAGCGCTGACCGCTGCGATCAACTTTAGCCAACAATCAAACGATACCTTTACCCTGATTTTGGCTTCGATTGGTATGGGTCAGCTTCAGGAGAGCAATCTTGAGTTGCATCGGGCCGCCGCAACCTATCGCCACGTTTTACAATTGGCGGGTGAGCAACCACAGCAAATCATCTCCGAAGCACATTTGGGCTTAGCACGAATTCATTATCAATGGAATGATTTGGCCACGGCTGAACAACATGCCCAGCAAAGCTTGCAACTAGCCAGGCAATATGAGCAAGGCATCGATCGTTTTATTATGGGTGAATTGATGTTGGCCCAACTTAAATTAGCTCGCAACGATTACGCAGGTGCAAAACGACTGATCGATCAAACTGAACAATTGGCACGCCAGCAATATTTTAGTGCTCGTTTTGGCGATATTAGCTATTGGCGAATTCAACTGCTGTTGCGCCAAGCCAAATTCACTGCCGCCAACCAACTGGCCACCGAGCATCAACTATTAATCTGCCAAGCCCAAATTGCCTTAGCCCAAGCCAAATCAGCCACAGCAATTGCTTTGCTAGAGCCATTGCAGCAACAAGCCCAAAACTGGCCTGATCAACTCTTACAAATCGCTTTACTGTTGGCCTTAGCTTATGCCGCCCAGCAACAGCCTGAATCTGCTCTGGCAGAACTCAAACAGGCTATAGCGCTGGCTGAACCACATCAATTACTCCGTAGTTTGCTTGATCATGGGTCGGCAATCCAGCAACTGTTGCAATTGGCAGTTGATCATGGTTTCGATTCGCCATTAATCAAGCAAGCATTAATTGAATTTGCCAAGCACCAGCCCTCAGTACAGATGCAAACCCACACCCTTGAGCGTTTGAGTGAGCGCGAACTCGAAGTTTTGCAGCAAATTGCAACAGGATTGACCGACCGCGAAATTGGCGAACGCTTGTATCTCTCGATCTATACCGTCAAAGTGCATGCCCGCAACATTTATGCCAAACTCGAAGTCAGCAATCGCACCCAAGCGGTTGCTCGCGCCCGCACGCTAGGCCTGCTACCCCATAACTAAATTTCAAACTACTCAGAAAATTGAGCTACCTCGCTGAATAACTCGTTTGAGGTATGACAGGCTGCTCGCCAAATTGTATGCTGCTGGCAGTTGTAGCACGACCCAATCAAGCGAGCGAATAAATGGCAAATCAAAGCAACAGCTATCAAATTCAGATCAAAGGCCAACTTGACCAGCGCTGGGCTGAATGGTTCGAGGGCTTAGCCATCAGCCAAACGGCGCAAGGCGACACGCTGCTCAGCGGCGTAATCGTCGATCAAGCAGCGTTATATCGGATCTTGCGCAAAATTCGCGATTTAGGCTTGCCATTGATTGCCGTCGTGCCACGCAACCAATCGATCCAGCCTGCAGAAGGAGCACATGCTATGCAAAACCAGCGTCGTAACGCCATCCTGATTGGGATTTACTTTATTTTGGCCGCTGTAACCTCGATTATTGGCTTGATTATGTACGGACCATTGCTCAACCAAAGCGATTATTTGGTTGCTGGTGCAGCCAATGGCAACCAAATTGTTTTTGCTGCGGTCATGGAATTAAGCTTAGTGGTCTCAATGGTTGGTACAGCCGTAACCATGTTTCCGATCTTACGTCAATATAGTGAACGGATTGCTTTGGCTCATTTGTGTTTTCGCTTCTTCGAAGCAGTTGTGATTATGATCGGGATCACCAGTATGTTGGCATTGCTGACCCTCAGCCGTGAATTTAGCAGCGCCACTGCCCCTGATCAGCAAAGCTATCGCGTGGTCGGCACTGCATTAATTGCCATCCACGATTGGACATTCATGATCGGGCCAAATTTCATGCTTGGCATCAACACGCTGATGTATAGCTACATTTTCTATCGCACTCGCTTGATCCCGCGTCCCATCGCAATTATTGGGCTGATTGGATCAAGTTCAATTTTTCTTGCATCATTGTTGGAGCTATTCGGGGTGATCGAGCAACTTTCGACCTGGGGTGCAATTTTGGCGATTCCAGTTGCTTTGACCGAAATGAGCTTGGCAATCTGGTTGATTATCAAAGGATTCAACGCCAACCCAACGATCAAGCAACCCAGTTCAAACCAATTTGTGCTCAGCAATCACTAAAATACAAACATCCGGCAAGCTTGCAATAAAAAACAAGCTTGCCGAAATTTCAATTAAGCTTGGCGAAACTAATTAGTGCTTCCTACGTAATGAGCCAAAAAGCTATACTATAATAGTTGGTGTCTTGCAGAAAGGAGCTTTTATGACCAGCCAACGCCGAATTCGCATATCCCCACGGCAAATTATTGCTGTGATCATTGCGCTTGTGGGCGTGCTGCTGCTGAATGCTTCGTGGCGCACGATTGCGCCTGGTTCAGTTGGCATTGCCTTTAATCGCGCTAATAATACAATTACCGCCTACCGTGAGCCTGGTTGGGTTTTGGTTAACCCATTTACCACCACAGTCTACGATTACCCCGCTACGCTTCAAACCTATGTAATGGTGCAAAAAGCCGATGAAGGCCCAGTGTATGGCGACGATTCAATTAAAGTTCAATCGCGCGAGTCGCAACAACTCAACCTTGATGTAGCAATTCAATATCGTGTTGATACCAATGGCATCAACAACCTCTACACCGATTGGGGCGGTCAACCAATTGGAACAATCGAAGAACAAGTTGTGCGCCAGCAAAGCCGTTCAGCCTTGACCATGATCGCCAGCACCTATGGCTGGGAAGAATTGAGTGGCGAGAAACGTGCCGATGTGGCCGACCAAGTTCAAGCCCATCTAACCAAGGTTTTTGCCCAACGCCATTTAATTCTCGAAGATTTTGTGATTCGCGAAGTACATGTGCCTGAGCATCTCAAGGCTGCGCTTGATAACAAAATTGAGCGCCAACAAGCGGTCGAACAGCAACAATACGCCTTCGAACGAGCACAAATTATTGCTGAACAGCAGAGCATCGAAGCTGAAGGCCAAGCCAACGTCAACCGTGCAACCGCTCAAGGCGATAGCGATTCCCTCATGATTCGAGCACAATCACAAGCCAAAGCCAACCAAATTCTTTCGGCGAGCCTAACCGAAGCCCTAATTAAATATCAATTAATCGAACGTTGGGATGGCCAAGTTCCATTGAGCCTGAATGATGAATAGTCAACTTAGGCTTGGTTCTAGAATTACAAGGAGCAAGCTCATTTGGCGCAACATAGCGAGGAAAAAATGCGGGTGGTGGTTGCGGGAGCAGTCGCATGGAATAATACCATAGCGATCGAGGCTGAACTAAAAAGTTTAGCGAGCGATACAATCGTCATCCATGGTGATTCACCAGGTTGCGATATGCTTGCTGGTCACATTGCTGCAACGTTGGGGCTAACCGTTGTTCGTATGACCAAAACCCGTGGAGATACGCTCCGTTACCCCGGCGAAGCGTGGAAGGGATTAAATGAGCGAATGCTTGCCAGTGGTGCAACACTGGTGCTCATATTTCACCCAGAGATTACCCAAAGCCGTGGTTCGCGTCATTTAGCAGAGCTTGCCGTTGCCGCGACTATTCCGCTACGGATTATCACAGGAGCAGCGAGTTAATCGTGCTTGCACTCAGGCACAAAACTCGGTATGCTTAAGCCGATTCTCCCCTTCCAACGGCAAAGGTAGGTGCGCAATGTCGCAACCCACAGAGCAAGCGCTGGTCACCAAACGCCTGAAAACCACGGTTTACTGGCTACTCGGCGGTTCACTCATCTCGATGTTTTTGTACATGGTGTTAGGCGATTGGATCGCCGTCGGCAGCTTTGCGGTTACTAGTGGGTTGTTAGGCGCAGCCTATTGGCTCATCCTTCGCCAGCATAATCAATCAGCGGTCGTGCTAATGAACATGGCTGCGTTGTGTTTGGTGATTGTTGGCTCATTTCGCTTTTTCACCTTGCTCTCAATTGCCACGGTTACGATTATTTCGATTGTGCTTGTACTGCCGTTCGTCGATAGTCGGCGGCTACTAGGCATTTGTGGCTTAGCATGGGTTGTTAGCATCATCAGCATCACCAATCGGTTGCGGATCGATCAATTTCCGTGGTCGGAAATGCCTGTGCGAGTTTCACTCAACTCGCTCTCAATTTTAGTCGTGATGGGTTTGCTTTGGCAAATTCATCGCCAACTAACCAATAGCCTGCAAGCCAGCGAACGCTCGAACCAAGCTTTACGTACTAGCCAACAATCGCTTGAACAGCAGGTTGAGCAGCGCACCGCTGCCCTGCAAAAAGCCCTGCAAGAGGTGCAAGCTCAAGCCGATAGCCAAGCAGTGTTGGCCCAACAACTGGCTGAGCAGCAAACCACCATTCGCAGCCTGAGTGTGCCAATTTTGCCAATTACCCAGCATAGTTTGGTTGTACCATTAATTGGCGATTTGGATGCAGAACGCTTGGGCACGCTGGTTGAGCAAATTTTAACCAACCTCAAAAGCCAACGTACCCGCCACTTGATTCTCGATGTAACTGGTGTGCCAACCTTGGATCGTGATGCTGGCCATAGTTTGCTCAAGGTAAGCAACGCCGCCCGTTTGTTGGGAGCCAAAACTACATTAATTGGCGTGCGGCCTGATGTGGCCGAAATGCTGGTGAGCATTGGGCTTGATTTACGCTCAATTGGCAGCGAAAAAGATTTACAAAGCGTGGTGCATACGCTGGTCAATAATTAGCAGCTTTGCACCACACTGCCAATTTAGCGCTGCTGCCAAACCAATGGCACGTAGATCGAACGGGTTCCACTAACATTAATCAACCGGATTGCGCTAATTGAGCCGACCGCATTGCTGACGGTTAGCCGAATTTGATAATTGCCAGCCTGCTGATAGCGATGTTCAACTGCTGCGCCGCTAGCAAACGTTCCATCGCCAAAATCCCAAGCATATTGCACTCCAGTGGGATCGCTGGCAAGGGTTGCGGTAAAACTACCAGTGCTCAGGGCTGGCAATTCGGTCGGTCCTGCCACAGCCAGATTGGTCGGTTGGCATTGCCAAACATCTGTTTTAAACACTAAGCGATAGCCTAAGGCCAAACTGACATCCTGCCCACCAGTTTGATCAGCAACATTCAACTGCCAAACCCCTTGTGCTTGATCACCATACAAATAATTGAGCGATTCTTGCGGACGATAGCGTCCGCTAAATGGAGCCGATGTTTCATTTACCAGCGTAATTGATTGTTCGGCGCTACTATCAAAGATGGTTCGAGTAAAATTGACTCCACTGCCGCCATCCTCTTCAGCCAAAATCAAGGTCTTGCCATTGGGAGCCAACAAGCGAATCGCCAAATCAGAAACAAAGGGATGTTCAACGGTTATTTCTACATCAAGATCGGCAATAATCAGCGCTTGGTTTAGGCTGATTGGCAAATTCACGCCGCTTGGCTGATTATCGGGCACGCTGATACTTGGCCCTTGATAGGCCAAGGTGGTTGAAATGGGGTTGCTCAAATAACGCCCAACAGAATAACGGCTATCAGAATTGAGCGGCGTGGCGTTGGCTGCCGTAATGCGCTGTTGCAACACAATTGGGCTACCACAGCTTTGAGCCAACGGCACAGTAATCACATAGCGTTGACCTTGGCTGGTGGTGTTGCTGGCAATATTGCCATAATTCACGCTAGCGCTGCTAATCGTCACGTTACCGCTAAGCACACTTAATTCGCCAACCACAGCCTCAGCCGTGCTAGCCCCAGCATTATGAATAGGAATTGTAATTTCGACTGTTTCACCAGGATCAATCACGCCATTCGCATTGCCCGTTTGATCATCGATTACACTGAGATCGGGCTTGAGCAATACACCTGATGTTGCACTCGCGTTATAGACCACCAAGGCAAAATCCTGATCAGTCGGATCAGTATTGTTTGGTATGCCATCACCATTAATTGCTGTTGCTAAAACCCGAATCTCAAGTTGGCCACTTAGCCCAGCTGGCAAAAATATGTTTTCTACATTATTGCGAACATCAGCACTGCCGCCGCTAACTGAAAACGCCCCATCGAACACATTGCCACGATAGCTCTGGCCATTGATGGTGACCTCAAGATCAAGGTTGTTGATATAGGCCGCGCCCGTGGTGCTGCCAGGTGCATCAGTCCAGACCAAGGAAATTTGCACAGGCTTGCTGGTATCGGTCACTGTCGCAGTAAATTGATAGCTTGTGCCCGATTCAGTTAATGGCGTGATTTGATCGTACAAAATGCGGCTGGTTTGATCAAACGTTTGGCCTAGATTAAGCCCGCCCCAACCTTGGTGATTTGTTGGTAAAGTTCCCCCAGCATCAACCGCTGGAGCTGCTAAATAGCGTGGGGTATTGACCAAGACAGCCTTGATCATGGCTGGGCTAGGAATTCGATTTGGTTTCCAAACTCGCCCATAGTATTCATAGACCAATGAGGCCGCTCCGGCCACTGCTGGCGTTGCATGGCTTGTGCCGCTCGACCAGGTATAAAGCGTTTGGTTAGCAGGATAATACATAGGTAAACCACAAACACTCAAGCCATGAAACCCCGATGCTTGCGATGCTCCGGCTTGAACGTGAATACCCGGCGCGACCAAATCAGGCTTGGCCCGCTGATCAAGGGTGGGGCCACGCGAAGAAAATTGGGCAAGATCATCGGCATTATCAGCAGTTGCCCAATTACAACGATCAACCACGCCTTGATCGCGCACATTCTCGGTCGCTCCAACCGTCAAAACATTTTTAGCAGTAGCAGGAGCGCCCAAGGTTGCTAAACTTGGGCCAGAATTTCCCGCCGCCACAATATGCAACATCTCTTGATTGCCAAAGTTCTGCGGAGAAGCATCGCGGGTCATAGCATCGTAGGCTTGGGAAGTAGCGCTATAATCGGAGCTACTACCAGCGCCCCAACTATTGCTGGTGATGTGTGCGCCCGAAGCATAACTCGCGGCCACGATGCCTTGCACCTGATCATAACAACGCGCCAAACTGTGTCGCCCACCACGGGTAAAAATTTTGGTGGCTGCCAAACGCCCATATGGCGAAACCCCCAAACCAAACTGGTAGCCATTGGCATCCTCATAGGGAAAGCCCGCTGCGGCATTATAGCCTCCGACAATCCCTACATTTAACGAGCCATGACCACCATAATCGTCGCCCAAGGCATCACTTGTACAATTATTGATATAGCTAATGCGCGGGGCAGCCTGTGGATTGCCCAAATAATATCCATCAGGATGCAAACCTTGGGTCAACAAACCTGCATCAAGCCCGCTATCAACGATATCAACAATTGGATAAGCAGCAGGATCAGTTGGAAAGCCTTTACTCGCCAACCACGCCAAATACCCAGGCCCACTTGGCTCGATCTTGCCATTCTGTTGCACAATGTTGCCAGCCATAATTTGGTTTTGAGCTTCATCAAGCATTTCAGGCGCAACCCATGGCTCAAGGTTGTAAATATCTGGTCGTTGCGCCAGTGTATGCAATGCTGCGACTGGTAGTTGCGCCGATAGCGTTTTGAATCGCAAGATCGTGCTGGGTTGCCAGTAAATTTGGCTAGCCTGCTGTTGAATCAAGGCCAAGGTTTGTTCAGCCTGCGCTCCGTTATGATATTGAATTGTTACGTCAAGCAACTGTTGATCAGCCACGCGCAAATCACGCAAACTTGGCGCAAGTCGATACATTGGATGATAAGCCCCAGTCCATTGAATAATTGGGCTGGTTGTCGCAAGCTGATCAAGCGCTGCTAACTCGGCAGCGTCGCCCCAGACCAAAAAGCCATTTTGGGGCATTGCAATGCTAATTTCAAGGCCGATTGCGGTTAATTGTTCTAACCATTGATCTTTGACTGGACCAATAAACTGTACCAACCAATATTGCTCGCCAGCACTGCGCGTTTGACGCAAATGCTGGGGAATATTTAGCTCAGTTTGGGCTTGGCGAGTGTCCAGCGTCAGCCCACGCAACGCAAGTTGATCAAAATCAGGCCGTGCAAAATTCAATACAGCGCTATCTAAACGGGCAAGCTGTTGATCGGGCACTTGCCACAAACTCATGCTCGGATATTCGACTAATAAACGACCGCCTGCTTGTTGCACTTGTTGGCGTTGGTTATTGGCGCTTTGGGGCAGCAACAATTTGGTCTGTCCCAAGGCCGAATGCGCCATCGCCCCGGTGGCAATCGGCGCTTGATTGGGATACAAACCCAGCCCAACCAGCAGCAATAGCAGGATTAAAGGCCGTAACTTAGGCATATGCTATTCTCCAGCACTACGAAGGAGCCTTGGCAAGGCTCCTTCGTAGCAGCATTAATATTTTCAGACAGCATTAGGGTTGCTTGACGACCAATGGCAGATAATAATGAAACTGCTGATCGATCGTAATCTGATGGGTTGCCGTGGTAGTACCAAGCGCATTGGTCGCAGTGACAGCCACGGTATACGTGCCATTGGAGCTATAGGCGTGGCTTACGCTTGCACCGTTGGCCTGCTGACCATCGCCAAAGTCCCATTGATATTCGACTCCGATCGGAGCGCTGGCTAAGCTTGCCGCCAAATTAACTGGCTGATTGATCAGGCCGTGAGCTGGCCCACTAATGCTTAGGCCACTTGGCTGACACTGATAAGCGGCGCTAGCAAAATCAAGGCTAAAGCCAACAAACGTTCCGCTATCATCTTCGGTATCATCATTGATCTGTAGCGTCCAAATCCCTTGGCTATTGTGGCCATTGAAACGACTGAGTGGTTCTTCAGGCCGATAGCGCCCAGTAAACGGTGCATCGCTGGCTTGAACTGCCGTAATAAATTGGGTTGCTTGATCATCAAATTCGGTATTGATGAAGTGATCGCCGCCAAAACCATTATCGTTAGTCAAATTGATCGCCGTGCCATCGGGTGCAATCAAGGCAACATCTAAATCGGCAACATAGCCATGGCGAATATTGATCAATACATTCAGATCGGCAATTGTCAGTGACTGACTGACGCTCAACGGAACTGTTACATATTCAAATGGATCATCAGGAATACCAATGCTTGTGCCGCTATAGCTCACACGGGTTGGGCTTGAAAGAATCGCTGAGCCAGCCACAAAGCTAAAATCTTGCGCAACAGTTTGGCCATTGTTGAAGCTCACGGTCTGGCGCAAGAGCATCTGTGCGCCACATCCAGCCGATACGGGCATACTGATGCGATAGGCTTGGGTTGCCGTGACGGTTGTGGATGGTTCAATTAAGCCATATTGCACGGTCGGGTTGCTAATTGTCAGTGTGCCCGATAAGACTTGCAAACTTGCCTGAACTGCCGTGGCGTTGGCATTCCCATGATTGGTCAAAGGAATCGCCAAATCGAGCGTTTCACCTGGCTCGATCAAGCCATTAGCATTGCCGATTACCGCTGAAAGTATCGGAGCCTCAGCTTGAAGATGGGCAGCGGGAGTCGTTGTGGCATTGTAGACTACCAAGGCAAAATCTTGGTCGGTCGCATCAGCATTATTCGGAATACCGTCGCCATTCAGCGCAGTTGCAATCACCTTGACCTGAATTTGGCCGCTCATCCCAGCCGGCAAGAAGATGTTTTCAACATTATTGCGAGCATCAGCAGTCCCGCCACTAACCGAGAAAGCGCCATCAAACACATTGCCGCGATAGGTTTGGCCATTGATCAACACTTCGAGATCAAGATCGTTGACATAGGCCGCGCCAGTCGTGCTCCCAGGCGCATCGCTCCAAACCAACGAGAGCCGCAAAGGCTTGCTGCTATCGCTGATGGTTGCGCTCAATTGATATCCTTCACCAGATTCCTGCAAATGCACCAGTTGATCTTCGACAATCTGCGGCGTACCATCGACCAAAGCTTGTAGATTAACTGCACCCCAACCTTGGTGGATAGTTGGTAAATTGCCGCCCGCTCGTTCAGCAGGAGCTGCTAGATAGCGTGGGCTATTGAGCAACAACGCTTTGAGCATGGCCGGGCTTGCACTGCGCCCAGGGTTGAGCACCCGCCCATAATATTCGCTGGCCAAGGCTGCTGCACCCGCTACTGCCGGGGCCGCAACGCTCGTACCACTTGACCAAGTATAGGTAGTTTGGCCTGCGGGGTAGAAAACTGGGTCAAAGGAGCAAAACGAGCTACCATCATAGCCTGGGTTTTGCGAGGCTTGAGCTTGAATATGAATCCCAGGAGCTAGCAAATCAGGTTTGATCCGTTGATCAGCAGTTGGGCCAGCCGCCGAAAACGCCGCAATATCAGCAGCATTATCGGCAACGTCATAACCACAAATATCAGCAATTCCATGGTCGCGCACGCTCTCGGTCGCGCCAACAGCCAGCACATTTTTGGCGCTTGCAGGCGAATCAACCGATTGCTCGCTGTGGCTATTGCCGACTGCAAAGACATGCAACATCTCTTGGTTGCCAGCGGTCGTGCTGCTAGCATCGCGGGTTAGCGCATCGTAGGCTTGAGCCGCCGAATCATAGAGGCCTTCGTCACTATCCATACCCCAACTATTGTTGGTAATCGTCGCACCTGTGGCAAAACCGGCCCCAACCAAGCCTTGATAATTTTTGCCACAATTATTTAGCTCAAACGGGCCACCATCACGAATAACTTGGGTTATCGCCAGCCGACCATAGGGTGCAACTCCCAAGCCCAAGCTATAACCAGCAGCATCAACATAGGGTGCACCAGTTTGGGCATTATAGCCAGCAATAATCCCCGCATTGAGCGTGCCATGACCATCAACATCGCTAGTATCAGGGTTGCGCGTGCAATTATTCATCGCCACAATTCGGCTTGGGTTGGCAGTGCTGCCCAATTGATAAAAATCTGGACTCAAGCCAGTGGTCGGTGAGCCTTGATCGAGCCCACTATCAACCAGATTCACAATCGGATAATCGGCAGGATCGGTCGAAAAGCCTTTGCTCGCCAGCCAAGCCAAATAACCTGGGCCACTTGGCTCATGAGCTTGACTATTAACATCGACCGTAATATTGCCAGCAACCAATTGATTTTGAACTTCATCCAGCAACTCAGGAGCCGACCATGGCTCAAGGTTATACAACGCCGGATGCTGAACTAATTCGGCAACCACCGAAGTAGGCAACTGCACCGAAAGGTTGATAAAGTTCAAAACCTTACTTGGCTCAAGATAAACGCTGGTTGCCTGGGCTAAAATTGCCTTGATTAGTTCATTGGAACCGCTCCCAGAATGCAACTGAAGCGTCACATCCAATCCATTAGAGTTGACAGCCGTTAATTGGGCTTGCAAGGCAGGGGCAATCCGATAGGCTGGATGATATGGGCCAGCCCATTGCACAAACGAATCGGCTTCAACCAAGCGATCAAGCAAGGCTAAACTTGCGCCATCACCCCAAACCAAAAAACCATTTTGAGGCATGGCCACGCTGATCTCAAGCCCAAGCGCGGTTAATTGCTCAAGCCATGCAGTTTTGGTCGGCCCAACAAATTGCACCAACCAATATTGGCCTGCGTTGCTACGGGTTTGGCGCAAGGCGCTTGGTACTGCGGCTTGGCCTTGTTGGGTATTAATCGTCGTATTGCGCAAATAGATTAAATCAAAGTCGGGGCGAGTTTGAATTGCTTGAGCATCGGCGATGGAAAGTCTTTCAAGCTGCGTTGTCGGCACTTGCCACAACGAGAAATGCTCATAGGTTTGCAACAATTGGGCTTGATTTGCCAACAAACGGCTTTGGGTAGCCGAGGCAGTATTGGCCAGCAGAATTTTCGTGGTTGCCGCATTCGACTGATCGGGCGCTGCGGCATTGATCACTGGAGTAAGCGGCGAACGGTTTGTACTGATGAGCGTGGCAAAAAGCAAGCCGCTCAGCAGCAAGCGACTTAGGCGAAAACGATTCATGATGTCCCCACACAACGTAATCTTGGAATGCCAGAGAGCCTTTAAATCAAAAAAAGCAACCCTTACGGTTGCTGTCATAGCATGCTTACGCTTCAGCGTTGCCTTCTTATTTTTAGAATATTGCTCAGACCGAGGGTATTGTAGCATAGCGATTAAGCAGCTTTTAGCATGCTATGCTAAATTGTGCCTAAGTATTAAGCATTGGTTTTTGGTCAAATTGCCCAACGCCCGGCGCTTGTCCAAATTTCTGCTATGATCGCGCTAATTCAACCAAGCTCACGAAGGAAGATCTATGCTGCTCGTTGCTAGCTACCTTGCCCCAAGCACCATCCATGGCATCGGCGTTTTCGCGGCCAACTTTATTCCAGCCAATACAATTATTTGGGAGTTTAATTCAGCAGTCGATTGGCGCATGAGCGCCGATGACGTTGCAGCGTTTCCCGAACCCTATCGCAGCGCCTTCACCGCCTATATTTATGTTGATGATGAAGGATATTATGTGCTGTGTGGTGATAATGCCCGCTATTTCAATCATTCAGCAACGCCCAATTGCGACGATGCGGGAGCCTATACCCGCACCTTGCGCGATATCCAGGCAGGCGAGGAATTGACCTGCGATTATTTTGTGTTCGATGAAATTACCCGCCAGCATGGGCTTGAGGTCACGAGTTTTGTACGTGTTGATTAATTGAAGTTAACAAGCTGCCTGAACGTCGCAGGCAGCTTTCAGTTAGTTTAGCGCCAAACCGCGCCGCACACCCAGCAAATAGATCGCAAACAGCAGTACCATCACACTATCGATGGCGATGGCGATGCCTGCTTGTTGGCTGAGATAGCGCGAACCTTGAGCCAAAACCAGGCCGATAAATACCAACTTGCTGCTGCCAGCAATCAGCAAAATCAACGGGCGCTGAGCCACATTCCAAGCCCCATACAGCAATAAAATCCCAATCAGCGTAATCAATGCACCCCAATTACGCACCACTACTTCAACCAATGGCCCACTCATGGTCTCGCCAAAGGTCGATTGCAAGGCCGATTGTGGATCAATTGCCGCCATGATCATCGAGCATGTCAACAACCCCGAAACCAGCATAATCCACTTCATGGTGTGCATAATCCAGCGCATATATTACCTCACACAACGCAACAACTAGGCAGCTATGATAGCATGGTTTAGCACAGCGCTTAACAAACTTAACTACTTGTTTTCGACTAAATTGACAGGTTAATCAACGAACGCCCGCTGGAGCAAACTCCAAGCGGGCGTTACGATCACCGTATTCAAGCGCAGATTTAGCCGCGTTTTTCGACTGGGACGAAATCGCGAGCATCATAACCAGTGTAAATCTGGCGTGGGCGAGCGATTGAAGTTTCCTTGTCGTTATGCATTTCATCCCACTGGGCCAACCAACCGACCGTGCGGGGAATAGCAAACAGCACTGGGAACATATCAACAGGGAATTTCATTGCTTGGTAAATAATGCCCGTGTAGAAATCGACATTGGGGTATAGCTTGCGTGAGACAAAATAATCGTCTTCGAGCGCAATCTTTTCAAGTTCCAAGGCAATGTCGATCATTGGGTTGCGCCCAACGACTTCAAACACATCGTAGGCCAGCTTCTTGACGATCGCAGCGCGAGGATCGTAGTTCTTGTAGACGCGATGGCCAAAGCCCATCAACAAGACTTCACGATCTTTGACGCGGCGGATGTAATCGGCAACATTGCTGGCGGAACCGATTTCTTGCAACATGCGCAGCACTTGCTCGTTTGCGCCACCATGCAGCGGGCCATACAAGGCTGCCGCAGCCCCAGCCATCGCTGAATAGGGATCGACGTTTGAGCTACCAACTGAGCGCATGGCATTCGTACCACAGTTTTGCTCGTGGTCGGCATGCAAAACGAACAAGACATCCAAGGCTTTTTCCATAATTGGGTCTGGAATGTATGGATCAGCTCGTTGGAACATCATTTTCAAGAAGTTGCCAGTATAGCTCAACGAGTTATCGGGGTAAACGTAGGGCAAGCCCATGCGTTTGCGATAGGCATAGGCCGAGATCGTTGGCACTTTAGCAATCAAACGAGCAATCTGCAAGCGGCGCATTGCTGGATCTTTGATGTTTTTGGCTTGAGGATAAAAGGTTGACATCGCACTCAACGTGCTAATCAACATCCCCATGGGATGCGCATCAAAGTGAAAACCATCCATCAACTTCTTGATGTTTTCGTGCACCATTGTGCGGTGGGTAATTTCATGGACCCATGCATCAAGTTGCGGTTTGGTTGGCAATTCACCATTGAGAATCAAGTAGGCGGTTTCGAGGTAGCTGCTGCTATCAGCCAATTGCTCAATTGGGTAGCCGCGATAGCGCAGAATCCCTGCGTCGCCGTCGATATAGGTAATTGAGCTGCGGCATGATGAGGTGTTATTGAAGCCTGGGTCGTGGGTCATCAGCCCAAAATCTTCGGCATCTGCTTTGATCTGACGTAAGTCGAGGGCGCGGATGGTGCCATCGACGATGGGCAATTCGTAAGTTTTCCCAGTACGATTATCGGTGATCGTCAAGCTGTTAGTCACCAGCGACCTCCTAAAAGCTTAGAACAAAAAATGAGGCGACATTGCCCCAAAAATCCTGATTGGTTTGTCATTGTAACATAAGCTTGAGCCTATTCGTTGCTTAAATAGACCATCATGACGCACTATGTTGGCACACTGCGTTAGACTGTCGCTTTGGGATGTTCAACCAATTCAGTTAACACACCATGCAAGGCTTTGGGGTGAATAAAGGCAATCCGAGTTCCATGAATTCCAGGTCGTGCCTGGTGATCGATCAAGCGCACACCTTGGGCCTGCAAAGTTTCTAACGCATGATCAATATCTTCGACAGTGTAGGCCACATGATGAATACCCTCGCCGCGCTCAGCCAAAAATTTAGCAAAGGCTGCATCAGGGCTGGTTGGGGCAATCAATTCGAGTAATGTGCCACCAACCTGACCCACCGCAACCCGCATATGCCGTTCCGGCATCTCGATAATTTCCCAAGCGTCAAGCGCGAGTTGCTGGCGATAGCTGGCAATCGCTTGATCAAGATCATGCACAGCCAAGCCCAAATGATCAACTCGCGTGAGCAATCGCTCCATTGCATCCTCACAAACACGTCCAAAAATCATCATTTGAATTAAGTGTAACGCTTCCACAATCAAACGTAAAGGCTTAGCTATGCGCTAAAATCATAGCTGGATTAATGTAATCCTTGACAACCGTCTGTCTGGACGGTATGATACCGTCTATCTGGACGGTTTGGAGTTTTACATGACGAAGAAAGATCCCCAAGCCACCAAAGCCAAGCTTTTGCATGCCTTGATTGGTGTGATTATGCGTGATGGCGCGGCCAACGTAACCCTAGAAGTGATTGCCAAAGCAGCCAGCGTAAGCAAAGGCGGCTTGTTGCATCATTTTCCAACCAAGGAGAGCTTATTTCAAGGCTTGCTGGATCTCGCCAAACAGGCTTGGGAAACATGTTTAGCCGGAGAATTGGCCAAAGAATCGCCTGACATGGCTGGCTATTGGTGTCGAGCCTACGTGCATGCCAGCTTCAGTCAACCACCGGAAGATATTCAAATGCTGCACGCGGTGCGGCGGGTGGTCGCAATCTATCCTGAGTTATTTGATTATTGGCGCGAGACCTATGTGCAAACCACCCCAGCACCAGCCGATGATGGCTTAACCCTTGGGCGTTCGCTCACCATTCAACTGGCCTGCGATAGCCTATGGTTCAGCGAACTAATTGGTTTGCCAATTATTTCAGCGGCGGCCCAACAGGCGCTTTACGATGAATTATTGAGGTTAACCTATGAGCCTTGATACGCTCAAACCCACAACGACCAACCCAATCGAAAACTGGAGCCAGATTGTTTGGAAGCCACGCTTTTTCGCCATTTGGCTGGGCCAAGCTAGCTCATTGGTTGGCAGTGCCTTGACCCAATTTGTATTAATTTGGTGGATCACCCAAACCGTCGGCACGGCCCAAGCCTTATCGCTCGCTGGAATGATGGCCTTACTGCCACAAGCAGTATTTGGGCCAATCGGCGGCATCATCGCCGATCGCTGGAATCGCCGCCTGATTATGATTAGCAGTGACCTAATTTCAGCCATCAGCATGATTATTTTGATTGGGCTTTTTGCGACCGAGCAGATTCAGCTTTGGCATATTTACACGCTGATGTTTGTGCGCAGCACGATGCAGGCCTTTCAAAGCCCCGCCGCAACCGCCAGCACCAGCCAACTTGTACCGCCCGATTGGCTAACTCGCGCAGCTGGCATGAACCAGATTATTTTGGGTTTGATGAGTGTGGCGGCGGCTCCACTTGGCGCATTGGCGATGAGCTTATTCTCATTAGAAGGCGCATTGATGATCGATGTGGTCACCGCGCTGCTAGCAATTACGCCATTATTGTTCTATAAAGTTCCCCAAACCCGCCAAGCTGCCGAGGATCAAGCCAGCATGTGGCACGATTTTCGCAGCGGCTTCAGCATGATTCTGCACCATCGCGGCTTAACTTTAATGTATGGATTAACCTTGTTGATGGTGGCGGTGTTGATTCCAACCTTCGTTTTGACTCCATTGCTGATTCAGCAAGAATTTGGCGGCGGGGTTGAGCGGGTTGCTTTGATGGAAGGTATGGGCGGTTTGGGCATGTTGATCGGTGGGCTGATGATCAGCATCATGCAGTTTTCCATGCGCCGAATTGTCTTGGTGTTGGTGATGTTTGCGCTCTCGTCAGCGATGGTTGGCTTAGCCGGGCTTGTGCCTAGCTCGCTGTTTTGGGTCGCCGTGGTTTTATGGTTTATCAGCGGTGTAACCTATACCATCGGCAATGCGCCAATCATTGCGATTGTGCAAACGATTGTGCCCAACCAGATGCAAGGGCGTGCCCTCTCACTCTATTCAACCATGATTGGCTTGGCTGGACCGCTGACCTTGCCCCTGACTGGGCCACTCAGCGAATTGATTGGCATTCGCATGATTTTTATTGGCGGTGGATTTATTGCCGCCTTGGTGTGCTGTTTGGCGTTTCTATCGTCCAGCATTTTGCGCATTGAGCAAACGCCAATTACCACCGATCATTAATCATAATCCTTGTGTCCGACTCAGGCGGGAAGGCAGGGGCTTGTAGTTCCCTGCCTTAACTTAATTGCATAGCTTATGCCGCATTACATCATTGCTAAAACTTCGAGCACTTGGATTTTACTCAGCTTTGGGGGCTTTAATTTGCACTGTTCCCTGTTTTTCAGGGAAGCGCCCAATCGACATGCGCTCGTAAAATTCACGTAATACGGCAAAATCAGCATCGATATCACCCGTTGGATAAAGCATCGGGCCAAAGCCAAGCACTTTACGCTCGTAGTTGATATAGCTCATGCCAATTGGAATTTTGGCATTCAGCGCAATATAGTAAAAGCCTGTTTTCCAATGATCGGTTGCTTTGCGCGTGCCCTCAGGCGCAACCACCAACACCAATGTTTCGTGGCGCTCGATCTCATCAACCACCTGTTGGACTGCGTTGTAAGTTTTATCGCGACGAATCGGAATCCCACCCAGCCAGCGCATCAAGGTTTTGAAGGGAAAGCGAAATAGCGAATGCTTGCCAATCCAATAGATTCGCAGTTGCTGGGATAATGTTGCCAACAACATCACCGCAAAATCCCAATTGGAGGTGTGATAGGCTCCAATCGCAATCCATTTTGGTTCGGTTGGCACAGTGCCTTCAACCTTCCAACCAACCAATTTGAGCACCAGTTGGGCCAGCCAACGCAACGGACGGCCAGGTTGTAACGAAAGTCGAGATGGACGAAAGCCACGAAATCGCTTCATTGATGGTTCCTGTTGGGGCGGTGAGGGTTCAACTCAGCGCCAAAGTTGGATTATTGGGCCGCTTTGATCGCCGCCACGATAGCATCACGCGCCACAGCTTGTTGCTCACCAGTGCGCAAATCTTTGAGTTGCACCACACCTGCCGCCAAATCATCGGGGCCAAGCACCAAGGCAAAGTTTGCACCCTTGCGATCAGCCTCTTTGAATTGGTTGGCAATTTTGACTGGGCTATAGGCGGTCAACACGCTCAAGCCAGCTGCCCGCAATTCGCCCGCCAAACGCAAGCTTTCGCTTTGAAAATCGCCAGCAAACAAGGTGACATAGGCATCGATTGTGCGTTCTGGGCGTGGCCCCATATTAAGTTCAAGCATCAAATCAAACAAGCGTTCAAGCCCAAAAGCACAGCCAACCGTCGGCAATGAGCGTTTGCTAAACATACCCACCAAATTATCGTAGCGCCCACCGCCCAATAACGAACCCATCGGCGGCGAATCGAGCACGGCCTCGAATACACAGCCCGTATAGTAGGATAAGCCGCGAGCCAAGCTGGGGGCAATCGTAAAACTATCGGCTGGTACACCAAAGCTCGTCAATACATCGCAGATGGTACGCAAGGCGGCAACTGCTGCTAAGGCTGGCGGATCGTTGGCTAACACACTTTCCATTTCGGACAGCACAGCCTCGATTGAGCCACTAATCCCGACGAAGTGCAACACGCGTTCGGCTGCCTCGGCACTCACGCCACTTTTGAGCAATTCGTTGCGCACGCCATCGTTGCCAATTTTATCGAGCTTATCGATCGCGCGATATACTCCACCCGCTTCGTTTTCGGGCACACCCGCTACCCGCGCCAACCCACTCAAAATTTCGCGGTGATTGAGCAAGACTTTTGCGCCAGTAAAGCCTAAAGCTCGCAAGCCTTCAACCACCACCGCCACAATTTCAGCATCAGCAATTGGGCTATCTACCCCAACAATATCAGCATCAAGCTGCCAAAATTCGCGGTAGCGACCACGGGCTTGGCGTTCGCCGCGATACGATTGGCCGAGTGCATAGCGTTTGAAGGGCATAGTTAATTTGCCTTCGTTTTGGGCCACCACCCGCGCCAAGGGCACAGTTTGGTCGTAACGCAAGGTCAACGCATCATCGCCATATTTCAAACGATACAGCAATTTTTCTTCATCACCGATTTTGCCTTCCAGCGTTTCAGAATATTCAACAATCGGCGTTGAAAGCGGCTCAAAGCCATAACGCTCTAAAATACCAATCAAGGTATCGGTGATAAAACGCCGCAAGCGCATAGCTTCGGGCAAGTGATCGCGCATGCCTTTGTAGGCACGAGGAGTAATTGGCATAATTTTATCCTTATCCAAACGGGCATCAGCCCACAAGCGCTAGCGTTTGAGCGAAACTCCAGTTAAATCTAGCTCACCCAAAGCCGTAATAACGTAACCATCAACATACGATTTTACCAAGGAATAATCAACAGTATGCACCAAGGGAATGACCACAAAATCACTGAGCAATTGCTCCTCGGCTTGGCGATAGAGTGCCCCACGTTTTTCAGCATCGGATTCAGCTTTGGCTTGCTCAATCAGTTGATCAAACTTCGCGTTGCTGTAATTGGTGCGATTGTATTGGCCCTTGCTGCCAAACAACACCTCTAAAAAGTTTTGTGGATCAGGATAGTCGGCGATCCAACTAAGGTCATACAAATGGTAATTATCGCGTTCGAGGGCCGCCAGATAATCGCCAAATTGATCTTGACCACGAATTTCAATCGTTACCCCAAGCTCATCTTTAGCAATTTGGGCCAGCAAACCTACCCCGCTACCGCTGCTATAGCCAATAATTGGCGGAAACTTTTCAACGCTGCCATAGCTCGATTCGCTGATTAGTTGTTTGGCGCGGGCAATATCGGCGCGTGGCTCAGGCAAACGTTCTGGCTCGGCCCCAGGCATGCCAGGTGGCAAAATTCCACGGGCTGCTACCACCGAACCATTGTACGAAACATCGGCCAATTTAACCCGATCAATCAACAAATAAAAGGCTTCGCGCACCTTAGGATCGTCGAATGGTGGTTGATTCACATTCAAACCAATATAGCTTAATTGCAATTGTGGCGTGATGCGCAGCTCAGCGTGCAACGGATCAGCTTGATCATTAATCCGATCAAGATCATAGCTACCAATTCCCGTCACGTCGATTTCGCCCTGCTCATACAAGCCCAGTGGATTACTCCCTTCAGCCCCAATCAGATAGGTAATCCGATCCAATTTTGGGGCAGTGCCATAGTAATATGGGTTGGGCACAAGCTCCATGCGGCGGCGATGGTTCCACAGATCAAGCATAAACGGGCCAGAGCCATTGGGTTTTTCGAGCCAATCGCTATTACCCTCGACTGTGCGCCGATCGAGCACAAAGGCTGGCGGGTGAGTCAATTTGAGCAAAAAGAGCGAGCTTGGCTGGCGCAAGGTAATTGCAATCGTTTGATCATCAACCACGTTGACCCCGCTGAGCGAGTTGGCTTGCCCAGTCACTTTTTCAAGCACCCCAGCAACATCATCGAGGTAGGTTGGCGAAACAATTGAGCCAAGGCTAGGATCGGTTGCTCGTTCGAGGCTCCAACGCACATCTTCAGCAGTAATCGGCGTACCATCGGCAAAGCGGGCATTCGAGCGCAATTTAAAGGTGTACACCGTGCCATCAGCCGAAACATCAATCGTTTCAGCCAAATCAGGCACTGCTTCTAGATCATTGTTGAGCGTCACCAAACCGCTAAACATCAAGCGGGCAATAAAACCGCTGGTCGTATCACCAACCAACGCGGGGTCGATCGTCGCTGGGTCATCGCCAAGCGTCAAAATAAAATTACCGCCGCCACCAGCTTGGCTTTGGGCTACTGGAGTTGGCGCAGGCACTGAGGTAGCTTGGTTGCTCCCAAGATCACAGCCAACTAAAACCAATAGCAAGAGACCTAAAATCGATAAACGTTTATCCATAGCACTTCCTCGCTCAGATCCCGTCCACAAGCGACGGTTGAACTATTATAATCCACACGAATGGCACGAAGAACGCCCTTCGTGCCATCAGGAATTTTAGCAAATGGCTTATTGAGCGGCGGCAAAAATCCGATCAATCGTATCAGCCAAACCAAAATCTTTCTCGGTAATGCCTTTTTCATCATGGGTAGATAGCGCAATCGTCACTTTATTGTAGCGAATATCAATATCGGGGTGATGATTGACTTCCTCAGCAGCATCGGCAATCCGTCGTACAAACTCAATCGCAAATGGAAAAGTTGCTAAAACATAGGTTTTGCTAATTTGCCCATCAACGACCGTCCAACCTGAGCGTTGCTCTAATGCTTGCTGCAATGCTGCCTTGGCCAAAACTGGCATAGTCACTCCTTTGTAGACACTTGGCGCTACATGGCTCCAACCACATCGGCATATGGTTCGCCACACACAACATGATCATACAACTCACGAATATCGTGGGCAACTGCGGCCCAGCTATAGCGTTGGGCTGCTTGCACGCCGTTGCGGCCTAATTGTAAACGCAAAGGCTCATCATTCAAGAGCAAACTAATTTTTTCGGCTAAAGCTTCGGGATCTTCGCGTGGCACCAGCAAACCCGTTTCGCCGTCGCGCACGGTGTAGCGCAAACCACCAACGTTGGAAGCGATCACAGGCGTGCCACAGGCCATGGCTTCGAGCGCCACCATGCCAAACGATTCGTAGTGCGATGGCACAACCACCATATCGGCAGCACTATAGAACAAGGGCAATTTGCGCTGATCTTGCGAGCCTTGGAAGGTAACCAAATGCCCAATGCCCAATTCACCCTGCAAACGCCGCAAACGCCGCATTTCGCTGCTCCATTGATCGGGGGTTTCGCGCCGATCGCCGCCAATAATCGCCAAACAAATATCACCACGTAACGAGGGCTGTTGCTCAGCCAACAAGGCCATCGAACGCAGCAGCGTATCAATTCCCTTGAGTGGCTCAATCCGCCCGACAAACAGCAACATGCGATGGGGATGCGGCGGTACGCCTAATTCGTTACGGGCAATTTGATGGGCAATCGGGTGGAAATGCTCAACATCAACGCCACACGGCACAACCACAATCCGCTCACACTCAGCATCATAATGTTCGAGCATCTGAGCGCGATCAAGCGGAGTAGCCGCAACAACCCGATCAACTTCGTGCAGTAACATGCGTTCAATCACGATTCGTTGTTCAGTTTCAGCCTCATCGCCACGGGCAATTGTGTTTTTCATCGCTCCCAAGGTGTGAAACATATGAATAACTGGTGTGCCCCAAGCTTGGCGTAACTCCAGCGCGGCAACGCCAGAGAGCCAATAATGGCTATGAATCACATCGTAATGAATATCTTCGCCATCAGCAACACAGCGAATCCGATGCACAAACTCCGGTAAATAATCTAAAACCCAATTCTTGTCATAGGGTGCAGCCGGGCCGACGCGCACCGCAAACACCCGCACATTTGGCGCAAGATTGGTAATCAAGGGCGTATGCGGATCTTGCGAACGGGTATAAATATCGACCGCCACTCCCTGACGACCCAACTCACGGCTTAATTCACGAACATAGACATTCATGCCACCAGCTTCTTTACCACCCAAAGCAGCCAGAGGGCTCGAATGGACACTCAACATTGCAACGCGGCGCACAGCTACCTCCCGTGTGTGGTTTCTGATCATCAGCATACCACGAAACGCGCTACGCTTGCTAAGTAGGGGTCAGAGGTTAGGGATCAGGGGTCAGGAATTAGGCTTTAACGCAGAGCCGCAGAGGGGAAGTATGGCTATTGGCTATGGGCTTTTGGCATCGTGGTAATTCCACACAACGTTCCGCTAGCCTAGAGCCTTCAGCCTGTTCTTCGTAACCTTCGCGATCTTCGCGTTCTTCGTGGTTACAAGCTTCGTGCCCTTCGTGTCCTTCGTGGATCTTCGCGGTTCAGCAACTTGGCTATTCAGCTAGGGCAATGGGGGTGCTGGTTGGGATAGCAACAAGCTTGGCTGGAGCAGCACTGAGAATTGTACAGGGGTCATGCTCAGCATCGCAAATGCGTGGCAACTCTGGGGGAACCAGCAACGAATCAGTATCCAAATAGCCTTGATCGTATAGTGCTTTGGCTGAATCACGGCCTTGCCAGCGCCAATGCCATGGTTCGCTGGTGTAGCCCATTAATTCATAGGTAATCAACTCGCCATCGCGATATTTAATTGGGTACGATTGAACCCAACCATATTTGTAGGCATTGGCATTGAGCCAATCTTTCAACGGGTCAGGAATTCGAAAGCCAATTTCGGGCGCACCTTGGGGCAATAAATCGACAGTCAAGCCCGTTTGATGTTCGCTGGTGCCAGGTTTGGCGCTGTAGGTGGCGGCATAGGCAATTGCCTGTTTGCGGCTAATTGGCTTGCCAGCCTGCGCGGCACTGCTCAATTCGTATTGCACCCAACCCTCGAAGGTACTCGCTTGCTCAGCATACGAACGATAGGCCGAGCGAATTTCCAACACAAAGCCATCACGCCGCGCAGCATCAATTAATGCCTTGAGATCAGCTACTGCTTCGCGGCGCAAAAGTTGGCCCGAACGCGAGCCACGCACGCCAGCCAAACGCAAATCAAGCAATTCAGCCGCAGGATCAAGTGTTGGCAACAGTGGCACAGCGGTCGGGGTTGGGGTATTCGTCGGGCGCGGCGTTAAGGTTGGGGTTGGCGCAGGCGTGCGGGTTGGCTTGGGTGTAGAGGTAGCGCTTGGCGCAATTAACACTGGCTGCAAATGAACTTGGCGATCAGTAACCGCCGCCTGTGAAATTGCTCCACAGCCAACCAACAAGCCCAAACCACATAGTGCGACCAGTAATAACTTCACGCAAAGACCCCAATTTGTCAGGCAACGGCTGCGATTGTACCAAAATGGTGCGATTATGCAACTATCTGTAGTAGCAAATTTGACCAAGCCTAAAACAAAAAAGCAAGCAGTCTCAATCCTGCTTGCTTAATCGTGTGAAGTGCCAGCCTAGGGAATGCGCATCGGCATCACCAAGTGCAGATATTCGTCGCCGCCAATTGGCCGAAATACGCCTGGTGAGTTAGGAGTTTGAGTTTCCAAGGCTACTTGATCGGTGTCGATTGCGCCGAGTGCTTCTTGCAAATAGCGCACGTTCAAAGCCAATTTGCCATCATCGCCATCGATCAAAGCACTAATTGCCTCGACCGATTCACCAATTTCAGCAGCATTGGCGTTCAAGAGCAAACGCCCAGGTTCGCTGCCATCGCCACGCTCCATCGTCAAGGTCACGATGTTGCCAGCCGCCTGCGAGAACAGCGCAATCCGTTTGACGGCGCGGCTAAATTCAGCAGTTGAAATCACGCTACGGGTTGAGGTATTGCTGGCAGGTGGCACAAAACGCTCGTAATCGGGGAACTTGCCATCGATGACTCGCGAAACAAAATCAACCGTATCGCTATGAAAAATAACTTGCCCACCATTGGGCGTAATACTCATGGCAATTGGGGTTTCGCTATCGCCAAGGGTGCGGCCTAGTTCAGCCATCGCCTTGGAAGGAATCACCAATTCAGCATCGTGGGCAACTGGCTCAGGCAATTCGATCGTGCGGACTGCCAAACGATAGCCGTCAATCGCAGCAAACGTCGCTTGGGTGCCGCTCAAACGAATTAGCACACCTTGCAAAATTGGGTTAGGATTGGTATTTTCAGCCGCAGCCGCAACCACCACTTGACCAACAACTTTGCGCAACAGCTCAGGTGGAATATAGGCTAGCACTGGCTCATTGCCAAAAGTCAACATCGCTGGAAATTCATCAGCTTCAAGGCCTTTGATACTAGCTTTAGTACCGCGACAGGTCACAGTTAAGGTTTTCGTCCGTGGATCAACTTCTAATTCGACAGTATCGTTAGGCAAATTGCCAACTAAATCCGATAATAATTTGGCTGGAATCGTAATCGCCCCATCTTCATCAACTTTTGCGCCGACGAGTGCGGTAATTCCGATTTCGAGATTATTTCCAGCCAATTTCAGCCGACCACTTTCGGTTGCCAACAAAATATTTGCAAGTACAGGCAAGCTAGAGCGGCCTGCAACAGCATGGCCTGCCAAGGCTAAACCACGCTTTAGATTTTCTTGTAAACACGCTAGGCGCATAGAAAACTCGGTCTCCTTGCCGCGATGCGGCAACCATAACATCGCTAAAATGAACTAGCTCGTTATTATAGCATACTCGTTCTAAGGTGTGACCCATTGGGCAGTGTACGAACCATCGTCAGCCCAAGCAAATTGGGCACGATAGTTACCAGTAAATTGGAGTTGCAACCAATCTAAATTGCTAATTGTGCTTGAAATAACACAAAAATTGGCGCGACCCACTTCACTTTCGGCAAGGGTTGGCTGCCGATCAAGCAATTCTTGGTTAAGGCCATGATTTGGCTCAGTGCTAATTTGACCTGGCGCAATGCCACAGTAGCAGCGTCGCCCAAGTACCGCGCTATTCTGCCAAGCTGTATCAACCAATGTATCGTTGATATGCACTTCAGCCAAGCCACGCAGGCGCAATTGCAACCGCGCCGCCGGATGGTAGAGCAACCAACTGACCCGTGGATCACGTTGTAACACGGCAATTTTGGGCGAACGCAAATCGCTATGAAACCACAAACGCCGCGTCGCTGGATCAAAGCCACGTAAGACCACCACCCGCTGATCGCTGCCATGCTCGTCGTTCGTGCCCAAAACTGGCGTATGCATTGGATCATTGCGATCATGCACCGCATCAGCAATCAACTGCCAAGCATGCTGCAAAAGCAGTTCAAAGGTTACGGGCTGGCTAAAATCGAGCAGTTTATAGACAGTTTCACTCATAGGCTAGCTCCTGATTATCGCAACGCTTCGGCCAAAAATTGGGCCACATAAGGCTGCACTTGTTGGTTACTCACGCCATTTAAGTTGAAATCAAAGCCATGATTGGCTAAGGGTAATTCAATCATGGTAAATGGACGGTTAGCTTGCTCCAAGGCATCAGCCATCACATCAGCATCTAACGGGCGAATAAATTGATCACGCCCGCCGTGCAACAATAAGGTGGCTGGGGTATTTTGACCGACCCAGTTAGCCGGACGCGCTTGGCGATAGGCTTCAGCATGAGCTTCGGGCGGCCCACCAAGGTAATCATCCAACGCGCCAGGCGCTAATTCAGGCTTGATCACATTATAATAATCAAGCCGCGTCGGCGCGTAATAGCTGACCACCGCTCGCACGCTGGTGTCAGGCGCATCACAACTTGGAGCAATTGTGGCATCAGAATAGGCTGCAATCAGCACCAATTGTGCTCCGGCTGAACGCCCAACCAACCCCAAGCGCTGGGGATCGATCCCGAAGCGCTCGGCGTTGCGGCGCACATAGCCAATTGCACATTTAACATCGCTAACCGCTGCCGGAAACTGAGCTTGGGGCGCTAAACGATAGCTTACATCAAACACCACATAGCCTTGACCTGCTGCCCAACGATTCCAAGCGGGAATATCGCCTTTTGCGCCACCCCGCCACGAACCACCATGCACCACAATTAAAGCTGGAGCATTGATTGGGGTTGTCGGCGGCACATACACATCAACCAACAACGATTCACCAGCAACCTCAGCATAAACGGTATTTTGCTCACGCAGCAGACCTTGCGGCGCAGGATCACCCAAGGCAAATTGGCTAAGCCGAAATGTACCAGGCCCAGCTGCAACCACCCTCGGCTGATTCGAACGCACCCGCAGATCGGTCAGCAAACCACGAATTAACATCCCAGCAATCACAAAAAAGCTCAGCATCGCTCCAAAACCAACCAGTCGATTGAGCAAACGAGCCAAGCCTGTGGGCGGCGCAAAGCCAAACAACAACCCCAGACTAACCAATAAGACCAGTAAAAACCATGGTGCCCATTCTTGGGCGGCAATTCCTAGCTGGAAAAAAATAAAATTGGGAGCTGGCAAGACCAACATCGCGGCACTTGCCAAAGCCAGCAGCACAATCGGCAGAATAATGATGGTTAAGGCTAGACGCACACAGGCTCCTTTGCAGCCATGTTTGTAGCGGATCGGCGTTATTGTACCGCCTTTTGAGCCAGAATTATAGCAACGATCATGCCCAAATTCTGTCACAAATTCTCGGTTTATATTAATTTTCACTTCTTTTTTTGAAGTTAGTACTTGCATTTTCAAAGTGTATTTGCTAGAATTATCGCACAAATGTTTTATTTCAAGCAATCGCCACGGTTAATCTAGTTTGATCGCCGGATCGTTGCATTGCCCAAGGAGAGCATAATGACCAAGAGTGAACCACAGCCCATCGCCTTCGTAACGGACAGCACTTCAGCCATGCCCAATATTGTTGATCGGGCAAATTTCCAAGCGACCGTTGATCGCTTGCGAAGCCGCGAAAAGGCCCATACTCGCGAGGCTGATGCAATTGCCGCCGAGCGTCGCCGCCTGCCGATGGTTGAGCTTGATCCATTAACTCAGTTGGTTGGCAAGCACGGAACGGTTCCGCTAATTGAAGCTTTTGAAGGTCGCCAGCAACTGATGGTCGCCTATATGATGTGGCACGAGGGCAAAACCGCCGCTGAACAATGCCCGGGGTGCACAATGGTTATTAGCCATGCCAACCAATTAGGCTACCTGCATACCCGCGATGTGACGCTGGCCGTGTTGTGCCAAGGGCCATTCGAGCCAAGTAACCGCTACCGCGAATTTATGGGCTGGACCATGCCCTGGTATTCCGTTCCCGAAGCCTCGGTCGAAACCTTGATCGCTGGTCGCCATTTTGGCATGTGGGCTTGTTATTTGCGGAAAGGCAATCGCGTATTTGAAACGTATTGGACGACCGACCGTGGCTGTGAGTTGATGGGCAGCTCATTTGCCATGCTCGACATGACGGTGTATGGTCGCCAAGAAGTTTGGCAACAAGTACCAGCAGGTTGGCCACAACCATTTGACAACACCATGTGTCTGCCAAGCACACTCCAGAACGATAATCCTTTGGCGCATCGGCCAATTGCGCAATGGTCGCGGGTTGCCGAAGGTCATGCTGATCAACTCCAGCCCTCAACAAACGAAGCCGCAATCTAGCAACCACCTTATTTCATTCGCGATGTATTTAAGGAGCGCAAGGCACATGTTGGTAAAAAGTGGCTATGCCCCAATTCACGATCTTCAGCTCTACTATGAGATTCATGGCAGCGGTCAGCCGTTAGTTTTGTTGCACGGCGGATTGGGCGGAATTGGCATGTTTGCAGATTTACTACCAGCGCTGACTGAACAATATCAAGTGATTGGCGTTGAACTCCAAGGCCATGCTCGAACGAACGATATACCACGACCATTAAGTTATGCTGCTATGGCCGATGATGTAGCAGCAGTAATCCAATATCTTGGGTTTAGCCAGGTTGATGTAGCAGGTTTCTCGCTAGGTGGTGGGGTCGCACTCCAAACCGCAATTCGCCATCAGCAGTTGGTAGGCAAATTAATCGTCATCTCTGCGACATTCCGTGATACCGGCTGGTATCCGGAAGTACGCACAGCTATCGGACAGCTCGATGAGGCTGTGGCAGCAGCAATGGTCGAATCAATACCCTATAAATTTTATCAGGAATATGCGCCGAATCCGGCTAATTGGGCGCAACTCGTTTGCAAAACAGGGGCAATGGGCAAGCAATCTTTTGATTGGGGCAGCGATGTTGCTAAGCTTCAAAGCCCATGCTTAGTAGTCCAAGGTGACGCAGATAGTATCCCGCTCCGTCATGCGATTGAATTTTTTGAACTACTTGGCGGACCACAATCGCATAATCCAGAGCAACGCAGCAAGTCGCAGTTGGCAATTTTGCCAAATATCAACCACTTCAACATCATCGACCGCATCGATCTGCTAATGCCAGTTATCAATTCTTTTTTAGCTGGCTAGTATCATTGGGGAGTAGTTTGCCCAACACACTCCCCATTTCCAAGATTAACGATTGAGCAAAGCCCGTAATTCTTCGATAGTTAGTGGTTGCTCTTTACCACGATGCAGCATGGCGTGACAATTTGGGCAAACGGGACGGAGATCGTTAATCGGATCAACCTGATACCCTGCATTAATCGAGGCTAATGGCTTGATATGATGCACATGAATAAAGCCTTCACCAATTGGGCCATAACGCTCAACAAAATCAAGCTCACAAACCAAACAACGTGTGCCATAGTGGGCAATACAGCGTTGGCGAGCCTGGATACTCCGTTCATACCAATTGACCACAACCTGCGTCTTAATCCCTTCCCAAAGCCCAGTTTGCGAATCAAGCTCATCAGGGTGATATTCATTTAAGGTTGATTTAGGAGCATTACAGGTAGGACAATATTGAATCTCAGCGGCAGGGCGCTCACGATTACGCCATCTCACTAATTCATCAACCTCAAGCGCAGCAATTTTGATCTGGGTACGTTTGGTAAATGCACCCTCATCCATGCCTGGGCCACGCCCAATATGGGTACACTTTGAACGATGCACAACAACCAATGACACACCCAACGATCTCCCTACATTTAAAATAAAGCCTTGTGGATAGTCATCCATCCAATCAAAATACTCGCCATCACCTTTATCAAATACTTCACAATTTAGGGTTTTACTCATCGTCGATCACTCCCTAATACTGAACTTACGATCAGCCGCTTGAATGATGTGATACATGCAATCATAGCAGCATAATAGGCCTATACCAAGCCTAATCAGCATCAAACACTCTAAAGGAAGCTATTATGCATCTTATTCAGCGGGTTTTTCAGCCTGAGCACGACCAACCTGCAATGCTCGCCTTAGCCAGTGCCAACCCCGATCAACACATGCGAAGCATCGATCTGCCCTATCGCCTAAGTTCGTGGGCGCTCGATGACCCCGCCAATATTGCTATTTGGCAGACTGATACAGGCCAAATCGTCGGTTGGGCTGCCTTACAAGTGCCATTTTGGATGATCGATTTGGTTTGGCATCCAGATGCACCGCTTAGTTTATATCGCACAATGTTGGAGTGGGCCGATCAACGCGCACAGCAATTAATCGGCACAAATCATGCTCGACCAGCCTGGTTTGTTAGTGTTTTTGAGCAGCAACACGCATTACGCGAATTGCTAACAACCCAAGGTTTTGCCGATCAAAGTACTGTTGAACAAGATCCGTGGTCAAAATATTTATTTCGGCGTGGCAACCAAGCTCCAAGCCCTGTTTCGTTGCCCGCAGGTATTAGCATTCGGCCACTTGCAGGAATGGCTGAAATCGCTGCTTATACCAATTTGCATCGAGCGGTTTTTGAAAGCACCAGCATGACCGAAGACTGGCGAGCCAACACGCTCAAACAACCAAGCTATCGCGCTGAATTAGATTTAGTGGCGGTCGATCAAACTGGCGCGTTGGCTGGCTTTTGTATTGGCTGGTTCAATCAACACGGCTTTGCTGGCAAACCAAGTGGTCAGATCGAGCCGCTTGGAGTACGAGCGGATCTGCGGCAGCAGGGCGTTGCCCAAGCCTTACTTGCTGAAAACTTCCGGCGTATGCTAGCCCTCGGAGCCGAACAGATCTTCGTTGAGACCGATAATTATCGCGGAGCAGCCTTTAATTTATACGAAACTGTTGGTTTTGCAATTCATGCGCATGCCTTGGTGTATCGTAAAGATTATGCAGCCTAGCCTAGTTCATCAATGCTAATACTCTGTGGCTAGTTAGAGGATTGACGCGACAAAATGCCATTCTATAATTGAGCCATGCCAATACCAATTCTTGCAACTAAGCTACACATTCCGCAGCTTCGCCCAAATGGGGTGATGCGATCGCATTTAATTCAACGGTTAGAGGCCGCCAGCCATGCCAGCCTGAATTTGATTTCGGCTCCAGCTGGTTTTGGCAAAAGTAGCTTGCTCAGCGCTTGGCATGCCACAAGCCAACGCCCAATGGCTTGGTTGGCGCTCGACGAACGTGATAATGACCCAAGTCGCTTTTTTAGTTACGTTGTGCATGCCTTGCAAACGCTGATTCCAAGATTAAGTTCGGCAAGTTTAGGATTAATTCAAACCCAACCGCCAGCTATCGAACAAGCGCTGACCAACTTGATCAACGAATTAAGCGATGTTGGCAGCTCGGTTAGTTTGGTACTTGACGATTATCATGTGATCGAAAACCATGCGATCGATCAAGCCCTCAGCTTTTTACTGGAACACTTACCAGCTTCGTTACGCTTGATCATTGCTACTCGCGAAGATCCCAACTTGCCCTTGGCGCGGCTACGGGCACGCGGCCAATTGCACGAACTGCGCAGCGCTGATCTGCGATTTAGCCTCGACGAAGCCCAAGTTTTCCTTAACCAAGCGATGGGTTTAGCGCTAAGTCCTGCTGATGTAGCGGCCTTAGAAGCCCGAACCGAAGGCTGGATCGCTGGCTTACAATTGGCGGCGCTTTCAATGCAACAGCAAACTGATCGCAGTCGTTTTATCGCTTCGTTCAGTGGTAGCCATCATTTTGTGATGGATTATTTGCTGGAAGAAGTCTTGCAACAGCAAACTCCAGCAATCCAGCAATTTCTTTTGCAAACCTCAATTCTCAATCGGATGTCTGGCTCGTTGTGTGATGCGCTGATCAGCAATAGCACAAATTCAGGCCAGCAGATGCTCGAACAGCTTGAGCAGGCCAATATGTTTATTGTGCCGCTCGATCATGAGCGGCGTTGGTATCGCTATCACCATTTATTTAGCGAATTGTTGCGCCAGCGGCTCCAACGCAGTTTAGCCCAACAAGCGACTACCAGCCTTGAACAATTGCATATTCAGGCCAGCATTTGGTTCGAGGCAAATGAACTAGAGCTTGAGGCCTTCGAGCATGCCGCCGCCGCCAACGATACCGAACGAGCCGAACGCTTGATCGAAGGTAAACGGGTTCCGCTGCAATTTCAAGGGGCGCTCTTGCCAATTATGGCTTGGTTGCAAGGATTACCAACCAACGTGCTCAACCAACGGCCATCACTTTGGGTTACAGCAGCCTCAATTTGGTTGGCAACCGGCCAGGTTAATGGCATCGAGCAACGACTGCAAGCGGCGGAACAAGCCATCGATCAACATCCATTAACGCCTAAATTAAACGATTTAATTGGGCGAATTGCCGCAATTCGAGGCACGCTCGCACTTAGTCAAAACGATGCAAGCCAAATTATCGCTCAATCCAAACGTGCCTTGGAATATCTCGCTATCGATAATCTCTCGTTTCGCACTTCGACGGTTTGGAAATTGGGCTATGCCTATCAGTTGCAAGGCAAGCGCAGTGCTGCCAAGCAAGCCTATGAGCAAGCGATTAGCATCGGTCAACGCTCGGGCAATTTGGTCACGGTTGTGTTGGCATCAATCGGCTTGGGCAATCTCCAAGAAAGTGACAATCAACTCAAACTCGCGGCCATAACCTACCAACAGGTACTTGAGGCTAGTCGTCAGTTGGCCTTGCCTGCGGCTAACTGCGGAGCCGAGCTAGGTTTAGCCCGCATTTATTATCAATGGAATCAACTTGATCAGGCAGAGCAGCATTATCAACGAGCCTTGCAAGCAGCTCAATTATTGCAACACACTGATCGCGAAGTGGCTTGTTATGTGATTAAGGCGCGGTTGTTGATTGCCCAAAATCAGCTTGACCAAGCAAGTTTATTGTTAGAGCAAGCAAGCATTGCCGCTCAACAGCATCGCCATACCACCCAACCAGCCAAAATCGCCGCCGAGCAAGTACGAATTGCATTAATGCGTGGCCAAATGCAACAAGCTAGCCAAATAGCGCAAACGCATCAGATTCCAATCAGCCAAGCCCAAGTTTTTTTGGCGCAACAGCAACCAAGCGCAGCCTTGGCACTGTTACAACCAGCCCTCACAATCGCCCAAACCAATGGCTGGCATGATCAAAGTTTATGGATCAAAGTATTGCAAAGTTTAGCGTTGGCTGCGCTTGAAGATTACGCCCAAGCCCAACAAGTGCTCAAACCAAGCTTAATCAGTGCTGAACCTGAAGGTTTTGTGCGGGTGTTCCTCGATCAAGGGCGAGCAATCCAAAATCTGTTGAGCCATATCAATTTAACGACTTCCTTAAAAAATTATGTCAATCAAATCTTAACTCATTTTACAACCGAACGAATGCCCCAGCTTTATCCCACAACTCCAAGCTTGCCTGACATGCTTAGCCAACGTGAGCTAGAAATATTGAGCTTAATCGCACAAGGCCACTCCAATCAAGCAATCTGCCAACAATTGCATCTTGCTTTGGATACGGTTAAAGGCCACAATCGGCGGATTTTCGAGAAACTTCAGGTTCAGCGTCGTACCGAAGCGGTGGCGCGTGCCCGCGAATTAGGCTTACTCAGCCAATAAGCCTCACTTCAACCACAACAACACTTTGGTGTCTAACCAAGCTCACAGCAATTGAGTATGCTAGTTGGCAGTTGAGCCGCTGACATTTGTCGCGGTATGTGCCCAAAAAACTGAGACAGTTATGACCAATCAAAACCCACCAGCAAACGAGGCAATGCAATATCAAATTTGCCTGCGCGGCCAGCTTAACCTAGCTTGGGCTGGGTGGTTTGAGGGCATGCAAATCGCGCTCGATGCCAACGGCAATACCTTACTGATCGGCACAATCGTCGATCAAGCGGCACTCTATGGCCTGATCAAGAAAATTCGCGATTTGGGCATGCAATTAATTTCAATTATGCCAGTGCCGCAAACCACGCTCGAATCCGATTCAACTGAGCAATAAAATAACAAGCAAAGTGGAGTTCTACCATGCAAGCAATTATCTATCGTGAATATGGCTCAGCCGATGTGTTGCGGCTCAGCGAAGTAGCCCGCCCAACCCCTGCTGAAAATCAAGTCTTAATTAAAGTGTATATGACAGCCCTTAACGCCGCCGATTGGCGCTTGATGTCTGGCAAGCCCTTCCCAGTACGCTTTATGACGGGCTTATTCAAGCCTAAAAAAGGTATTCCTGGCACCGATGTGGCCGGAGTTATCGAAGCCGTCGGGCGTAACGTCACTCAATTTAAAGTCGGCGATGCGGTGTTTGGCGATCTTTCGGGCTGCGGTGCTGGTGGCTTAGGCCAATATGTTTGTGCTCCCGAACATGTGCTGGTGCTCAAGCCAGAGCAGCTAAGTTTTGAACAAGCTGCTGCCGCGCCCATGGCTGCGGTCACAGCCTTACAAGGCCTGCGCCAAGGCGGCATTGCCGCAGGTCACAAGGTCTTGATTTATGGAGCTTCAGGCGGAATTGGCACCTTTGCGGTACAACTTGCTAAACATTTTGGCGCAATCGTTACCGCTGTTTCCAGTGCCGCCAAGCACGATTTGCTACGTTCGCTCGGCGCTGATCAGGTGCTAGATTACGCTAAAGATGATTTTGCTCGCAACGGTCAGCTGTATGATCTGATTTTGGGGGTCAATGGTCATCGCTCAATTTTCGACTATAAACGCAGTTTAGCGCCTCAAGGCCGCTATGTGATGGTTGGCGGCGAAATGAGCCAGATTTTTCAGGCGATCGCCTTGGGTAAATTGCTCTCAATTGGTAGCCAAAAACAGCTGAGTAACTTGTTTGCCAAGCCCAACCAAACCGATTTGGCCAAAATTGGCTTTTTGCTAGCCAACGGCGATATCAAAGCGATGATCGATCAGCGCTATCCGCTAGCAGAAGCTCCCGCTGCGATGCGTTATCTCCAAGCTGGCCATGCCAAGGGCAAAATTATGATCGAACTACAAGCCACTACAGTTCAAAGCTTGGAGCAAACGGTATGAAAGCAATGCTCTGCACAGGTTATGGTTCGCCCGAGGTCTTGCAATTTGGTGAAACCAGCAAGCCAACTCCCAAAGCCAATGAGTTATTGATTCGAGTGCAAGCCGCTTGCGTTACACCGTCCGATTGTGCCTTTCGCAAGGGCGATCCATTTATGATCAAGTTGATGTATGGCCTGCGCCGACCAAAATTTCAAATTCTGGGTGTTGAATTTGCTGGCACGGTTGAGGCGATTGGCCCAGCAGTCCAACGCTTCAAGGTTGGCGATCAAGTCTTTGGGATGAGTCCTAATAGTTTTGGTAGCTACGGCGAATATCTATGTTTAGCCGAAGACAAGCCGATTGCCAAGCAGCCAAGCAACGTGAGCGCCGCCGAAGCTGTGGCAATTTGCGATGGCGCAAGCACCTCGTTACTTTTTCTGCGTGATGCCGCCAAACTGCAAGCTGGCCAACAGATTTTGATTAATGGTGCATCGGGAGCGGTTGGTATTTACGCAGTGCAATTGGCTAAATATTATGGCGCGACAGTTACCGCCGTGTGTAGCGCCGCCAACCATGAGCTGGTCAAGCACTACGGTGCTGATTACGTGATCGATTACACCAGCAGCGATTTTACCCAAAGCCAACAACGCTACGATGTGGTTTTCGATGCAATTGGCAAAAGTTCGTATGGCCGGTGTAAACAGTTGCTCACACCCAACGGCATCTATCTTATGACTGTGCCAACCTTGGGCATTATGCTGAATATGCTTTGGACGAGCTTTGGCAAAGGTAAAAAAGCCAAGTTTGCCGCAACTGGGCTGAATCAGAAACCAAGCAACATCGAATTTTTGGCCGAATTGATTGGTGCAGGCCAGCTCAAAGCCGTGATCGATCGGCGTTATCGCTTGGCTGATCTAGTCGAAGCCCATCGTTATGTTGAAACTGGCCGCAAAAAAGGCAACGTGGTCATCGAACTATGAAAGCTGCAATCTACCAACAATTTGGGCCACCTGAGGTTTTGCACATTCGTGAGCTGCCAAGGCCCAGTCCGAAAGCCAACGAAATTCTGATTAAGATTCAGGCAACCACGGTTACTGCCGAAGATCCGCGCCAACGTTCTGGTAAGTTCCAATGGTTGTTATGGCTACCAGCACGGGCTATTTTTGGCTTTCGCAAGCCTAAAAAATCAATTTTGGGCTTTGAATTAGCGGGCGAGGTTAGCGCAGTTGGAGCCGAGGTTAGCCGTTTCAAGGCTGGCGATCAGGTGTATGGGCTAACTGGCTTAGGGTTTGGGGCTTACGCTGAATATATTTGTTTGGCTGAAACTGCGGTGCTTGCCCAAAAACCCGCCGAGCTGAGCTATGCCCAAGCTGCCAGCTTACCAAATGGCGCATTGACATCGGTAGTGTTCTTGCACAACAAAGCTAAATTGCGCCAAGGCGACCATGTACTGATCTATGGAGCATCAGGCTCGGTTGGCACGGCAGCCGTGCAAATTGCCAAAGCTATGGGAGCAACCGTTAGTGCAGTATGTAGCGCCAAAAATAGCGAACTCGTGCGCGAACTAGGGGCTGATCAGGTATTTGATTATCGTCAAGAAGATTTTAGCCAGCATCGCCAACGTTACGATGTAATTTTCGACACCGTTGGTAAAACCCAACTTGGTGTATTCAAACGCTTGCTCAAACCCAATGGACGCTATCTTTTAACCGAATTTGGCTTAGCAGCCATTGGCCAAATGCTCTGGACAAGCCTATTTGGCACTAAAAAAGTTATTGGTGCTGCCTCAAACATGCATTGGCGTAGCACCGATTTAGATTTTCTCAATCAATTAGTTGCATCAGGATCATTGCAGGCAGTGATTGATCGCCAGTATTCGCTGAGCGAGATTGTGGCAGCCCATCACTATGTTGAAACTGGCCATAAAGTTGGCAACGTGGTGATTGAGGTTTAAGTATTCAGGGTTAGTGGCACAAGCACCAAGCTCTTGGCACTCTCGATTGAGTAAATTTCCAAGGGCTGGGTGCGGCCACGAATCGGAATTTCGCTCAAGACTAAATTGTGCAAATCTAAGGCGCTATGTTGCATCACCGCCCGCGAAACGACCAATTGGGTTTGCAAAGTTTTGGTAGCTTCTTCCAAACGGGCGGCAATATTGACTGCATCGCCAATCGCTGTCAGATGTTTGGCCCGTTTGTAGCCCAAATCACCGACAATTACATGGCCGCAATGAATGCCAATGCCCATCCGCAATGGTTCGTTAACATCATGTTCAAGGCGCTGATTGAGCACATCAAGTTGATAGGCCATGGCTTGAGCTGCAGCTAACGCATTATGACAAGCTTGTTCAAGTGTGTCATCCAAACCAAACAGCGCCATAATCCCATCGCCAATAAATTTATCGAGATAACCGCCGTTGGCCTCGATCACTTGGCCCATCGACTGAAAATATTGATTCAGAATAAAGACCGTATCATAGGGTAACTTGCCCTCGGAAAGCGTCGTAAAGCCGCGCAAATCGGCAAACATAATCACAATTTGCTTATCGGCACCATGGCTAATCATGGTTGGTGCACCTGGCAGCGAACGATCATGGTGGTGGAGCAATGGCCGTACCACGCAGGCAGCGGTTGGTATAGTTTGGCAGGCCAAGCGAATATCGCCACTTGCCCCAAAACGCTTGAGCAAACGTAGCTCGGTTTCAGTCGGTGGATTCAGCGATTTCACACCTTCGATAATTTCGATGCGGCAGGTTGAGCAGCGCCCGCGCCCACCACAACTATGGGCATGCGGAATCCCATTGGCAAGGCTGGCTTCAAGCAAACTCGTTCCAGGCGCAATTGTCACCGTGGCAATGCCCTTATATTCCACCGAAATTAAATAGTGCTTACGGCGCAAACGCAAGATGATTGCCCGCCCACCACCCAAGCCAAGCAGCAAAGCCAAATAGCCTGAGCCAAACCAACCCATAAATTCCGCAGTCGCCGTTGCCACATCAATATTCTGTGGATTGGCAAATTGCCACACCTGCTCCAGCCATTGTGGGTCTTGTTTAAGCTGATTCACCTCGCGATGAGCCACCACAATGCCCACCAGAGCCAGCAACGGAATCACAATTTGGGCAATCAGCAAGGGCTGTTTGATGCGGGCAAACCATGGTTTATGCCAAAGGTACGCCATTAAGCCAAGGTTGCCATGCAGCCAAACCACCACCAACATCAAATAGAGATCAACGGCAATCGTCGCTTGGCTGAGCAACACATAGCTATAGGTATCGCGAATTCCATACAAGATTGTGGCAAAACGGGTGGCATAAATATGCGAAGTAATTAGCAAAGGCATGATCAAGCCTAAGCCAAGTTGCAGCCATTCGTTCCAGCGTAAGCGCCGCCAACTGGTGATCGTTAATAATTTATAGCTGACCAACAGCACATGGATCAATAAACTAGCTGGCACAACCCAAAAAACCGCTGGATGCCGCCAAAAACTTAAAAAGACCCGCCGTGACGATTCCAAGGCAGCTAGGCCAAAGATGCCCCAAGCATGGTTCAGCAAGTGAGTTGTAACGTAGAGCAACAGCGTCAAACCAGCATGCAGCCGCAAGCGTGGAATCAGAGCTTGAAACGAGCGAGCCATGCAGCCAATCTCCGTAAAGCCAGCAATAAGTTGAGTATACCATCTATCTGGGTTGCTAGCTGAATCAACCAACCAGTATAAGCCAATTATCACTTGGCTACGATTGAGCCTAGCGGGGTTTTCAGGCAAACTCCATGCAACAAGCTTTAATTGAGGAGTTGCCATGAACCAGATTCCACCACGCCATATCGTAACCGTTGCTGGCGGTGTTGTTAACCATCGTGGTGAGATTTTGCTCTTGCAAAGCCCGCGCGGCGGTTGGGAATTTCCTGGTGGACAGGTTGAAGTTGGTGAGAGCCTGAGCCAAGCACTGACTCGCGAGATTTTTGAAGAAACTGGAGTACAAGCCAAGATTGAGCAACTCGTTGGAGTATCGTCCAATCTAGCCTTGAGCAGCGTTAATCTCGATTTTCGTTGCAGCTATCAGACTGGCCAATTAACTACCAGCGCCGAAAGTTTAATAGTTCAATGGGTAGAGCCTGAGCAAGCGCTTGCTTTGGTTCAACGGCCATCAATCCATGCGCGGTTGATGACCATGCTCAATCCGACAAATCAAATCTTATATCGCTCCTACAGCGTTCATTCGCGGGCAATTGAGGCAAAATATCAATTACATAGCGAACAATTCTTTTAATCTTGAATAAATAATTGAGCTGTTTGAACGTCGGTTCAAACAGCTCAACAACATGCTTAGCCTTGAAAACGCTTGAGCCAACGCATAATTTTGCCCGATTCCAAAGCTTGAATCTGCTGCTCCAAATGGCTAATATGCCGATTCTTTTGATCAAGCACCGATTCCAAGGTCGCAATATAGCTCTGTTGTTCTTCAGGCACAGCATTAACCATTGTGGGTGGAGTATAAGCCAGCGGTTGGTGATCACGAATCATTCGTTGATAGTATTCAAGCCGTGCTACTTGATATTGCGGAAGACTGGCATAAATCGTTAACATCAGCGAATCTGGTGATTCATCGGAGTAAAAGACGCTCAAACCAGCTTGAGCTAAAATGCGGCTCAGGCTGGCGGCGGTGTAATACATGGTATGCACTGAACACAACAAACTACCCGATTGATTGCGTTCAATAAATTGATCGCGAAATTGATAGGTTGGCACTTGGAGCGCTAAAACTCCATTGGGCTTGAGATAGCTCGCCAAATCACGCAATAAGTCAACTGGTTGATGCAGGTGTTCAAGCACATGCCAGCAGGTGATCAAATCAAAAGGTTCAAGTGTTTTGACAATTGCATCATCATTATAAACTTCTAGGTTATAGCGTTTACGCGCCACGTCGGCAGCAACTGGCGATAGTTCAACCCCAACTGGGTGCCAACCACGCTCGCGGGCTGCCACCAACAATAACCCACGATTACAACCAATATCTAAAATTCGCCCAGGTCGTTCAAAGCTAGCAAAGGCCTCAATATGCTGCAACGCATCACCACGGAAGCGAATTAACGGCTTTTCTTCTTCGAGCGAGTAATCGTAGACTTCGCTCTGATTCTCAAGAATCGTCGTACTTTCCATGGTTAAACGTGGGTTGAGGTATACCTGTTCACACCCCTCACAACAGTGTAAACACAGGCCTTCACGAATATAAGCTTCTGGTTGAGTCCAAACAATTGTGCTTTGGGGATGCTGGCAAATAGGACATGCAGTTAAATGTTCAGTTGGTAATGCTTGAAGCTCCATATGAAAATCCTATCAAAATACGAATGAGGTCTGACGTACCTCATCTAGATGGCTACAATTCTTGGATTGTGCGAAGACCTTAGCACATCGCTAGGTTTGTGATAGAGCTAGACCATAAAGAGCAATACTAAGGACAACCCAACATACAAACCACAAATTATAGCATAGGTAATTTACTCAAGGATTTTAGGGCAACCTTAAACAATAACCCTAGCCTTCAAAGCTAAAGACTAGGGTTATTGTCAGAAAATAGATCGTTTATGGCAAAACAGGCGCAGTCAATGATGGCACAGTTGGGTTATTAGCATCATATTCACAGGTTTTATGCAAAAACGCTGTAAAAATCTGATTATCAGTACCGGTCGTTGCCCCATTAAAGTACATTTGCCATTGAGGTGGATTTATTGCTGTATTACAAAATACATATGGAGTTCCAGCAACTGTATATGGAGCTACTGGCGAAATAATTTTCTTGGCATTTTGTTGTTCATAGGGGCCAGTAATGCCGCCACTGGATTTTACAACCCATATATCAGAGTTGCTGCTAGGATAAACTGTATAAAACAAGTAGTATTCATAAGGATTATTCCCGGTAACGACTATTTGTCCGTTCACATTACTACTACCAACCCAAGGCAAAATATTGGTAACTGGGTTCGTATACGCTAAATTTGTCCAATTACTTTGGGCAATGCTTAAAAACGATTTAGATACAGGATTTGTCAATATATTGCTAAAGCCATGATCAGTATAGACCATATAGAATTTTTGGGTGGCAGGGTCATAGGTGACACGGGCATCACTTGTTCCAGTAACATAGCGATTATTAGTACTGCCAATATGCCAATTAAGGATGGGATTCTTATCACCATACATCCCGCCACGTTGCAATATACCATTAGCATCAACCCATGCATAATGTATAGCTACATTTTGTTCAGGATTATGCGCTTCCTGAATATCATATGCATAATAAAGCGTATCGCAACATGTCCAGCCTGCTGGCCGAGGACGCGTCCACTTCATCGAAAATAAATCAGGTTGAACAGAGTGATATGATCGAACACTCGTACCAGAAACGGGGCAAGGTTTTGGAGTTTCATTTAAATAAGGATTAGCAGGTGGGCAGTCTGCTGATGTGGTTGTCTCCCATGCATTATTAATATAGGCAGTTGTCCCTACTTGATTAAAGCTTGAAACCCCATATTGATCGGTTGAGCTGAGCTTAAAAATTTGATCATGGCCTTGGGTTGCTGTCCGCCAGCCGCCAACAACCATCTGCCATTTATTATCTTCATACCAAGCCGACGCATGGTAGATATTCGAAAATCCATTAACAACCTTATCTGGCACAGCATCAGTGAAGGTATAAACACACCAATCACCCCATGCACGCTCATATGTCGTACAATTAGGATTATTGACAACCTGATTCATAGATTGGGTAGATTCACCATTATTGATATGAGGCTGACCTTTAACTTGCGCAGGCATGATCAAAATTAAGCCCACTAGTGCCAGTGGCTTGAGAAAGCGTGTTAACATACAATTCCCTCAGTAGATTATTCAGCGGTAACAACAATAGTAATGGTGGAGGTTAATTGAATAGTTAATTATTCGAGGACTTCTACCTCCCTTCAATATAGATATCTTGGCAAATTTTCCTAAAATCGCTTCCGATTTTAAAGGATTTGCCATAAAAATCTAACTTCTACTCACAAATATCATCTTATATCCAAGGTGCTATCGATGTCAAGCCCTTTTTCTTTTCAGGAAAGAAACTGTGAGTTTTTTCGTCATCTAGCAGCATTAGCAAGCATCAAGCGATTTAGGAGGGTGTTATGCAACGACAACGAGCCGTCGTGATCGGGGCAAGTATGGCAGGTTTGGTCGCCGCACGCGCCTTAGCCAATCATTTTCAAACGGTGACCATCGTTGAGCGCGATGCCATGAGCGATGAAACCCAACCACGCAAGGGCGTGCCCCAAGCCAATCATGTGCATATTTTATTAACTGGCGGGTTTAATGTCTTGCAACATTATTTCCCGAACTTTACCAGCGATTTACATGGTGCAGGTGTGCCAGAATTAAATTGGTCACGCGATGTGCAATGGTTTCAGGGTGGTTCATGGAAAACGCGCCAACCCTGCAAGATTAGTTTTTATCCTCAAGCACGGGTAACCTTAGAAAGCCGCATTCGTGGTTATGTCCACCAACATCCTAAAATTGAGTTTCGCAGCCAAACCAATGTTGAGCAATTGCTGTTTGATCCCAGCAAAAGCAGTGTAACAGGTGTGCTGTTGAAGCATGCTGATCAAACCAGCGAACTTGCTGCCGATTTGGTAATCGATACGACTGGCCGTGGCTCACGCAATAACCAATGGCTTGAGGCGGCTGGCTACCCAGCCCCGCCCAAAGAAGTTATGCCGATCGATTTGGTCTATGTCAGCCAAGTCTTCAAAAAAACTAATACACCGCGCGATTGGCAATGTTTGGCTTGCCATCCTTCGGCCAATTCGCCACGCGGCGCAATTATTGCCCCGATCGACGATGAACATTGGATCGTAACGTTGTTTGGCTATCTTGGGCAGCACCCAACCCCTAGCAGTGAAGGTGTATTGGAGTTTGTTAAAACCTTGCCAGTGCCCGATATTTATACCACCTTAGCCGAGGCAATTCCTGCCGGCGAAGCCATGCGCTTCGGCTATCCACAGCAAGTATTTCAACGTTATGACAAATTAAAGCGTTTTCCTCAAGGTTTTTTGGTGCTTGGCGACGCTTTATGCAGCCTTGATCCGGTTTTTGGTCAAGGGATGACAATCGCCTGCAAAGAGGCTCATGCGCTTGATCAAGTGCTGGCTTCGGCCCAAGGTCAACAAGCAGCAACCCTAGCCCAAGCCTTTTTCAAACAAGCCCAGAAAATTATTGATGTACCATGGCTGATTACCCAATCAGAAGCCTTACGCTTCAAAGGCATGCCAGGTTCACGCAGCCCTAAAATTCGCTTTTTGCAATGGTATACCGATCATGTTTTTTGGCTAAGTACCCAATCGACCGAAATTTACCAAGCCTTTTTAGATGTGATGCATCTGCTGGCAGGGCCAGAAGCCTTGTTACGACCCAAAGTTGTGCGCGGCGTGATCGGGCGGATGTTTGGTCGCGCCTAAATCGTTGCGATTTGTAAACCTCTGTTGATAAAAATAACTATAATTTATCCAGCAAAACACCGCTACAATACCCATGATTAGGGCAAAGCTACCAATCAGCGGGATAAGCGGTGGCTTTGCTTTAATCGCCCGCTATTGCATGCAGTAGCAACCGTACCAACGGCGGTACGGACAATTGATACAAGGACACAGCGTTCATGAAGACTAGTTTACAAATCGCTGCCGAGGCTACGCCACGACCCATCGCCCAAATTGCCGAAGAATTAGCGATTGCTGAGCAATTTGTCGAACCGTATGGCCGCTATCGCGCCAAAATTAACCTTGATCTGCTTGATGCGAGCCATGATCGGCCTCGCGGCAAGCAGATTTTAGTGACTGCCATGACCCCAACACCACTTGGCGAGGGCAAAACTGCCACGACGATCGGTCTTGGGATGGCCTTAAGTCGCTTGGGCAAACGCGCCATCTGCACCCTACGCCAAAGCTCGCTTGGCCCAGTTTTTGGGATTAAAGGTGGTGGCTCAGGTGGCGGCTATTCGCAAGTTATCCCATTGGAAGATAGCTTGATGCATTTAACTGGCGATATTCACGCCGTGACCCAAGCCCACAACCAAATCGCCGCCATGACCGACAATAGTTGGTATCAAAAAAATCGGCTGGGCATCGACCCTGATCAGATTCAAATTCGGCGAGTGCTTGATGTCAATGATCGCTTTTTGCGCTCGATCACCATCGGTCAAGGCGGCTCGCAGCATGGCATTCCGCGCCAAACAGGCTTCGATATTACAGCTGCTAGCGAATTAATGGCTATTTTAGCCTTGGTCAGCGGTGAAAATCATGCCGATGTAATGCGCGATCTGCGCCAACGAATCGGGCGTATGGTCGTGGCTTTCAATCGTCAAGGCCAGCCAATCACTGCTGATGATATTCAGGCAGCAGGCGCAGCCACGGTGATTATGCGCAATGCCATTCATCCAACCTTGATGCAGACAATTGAAAATACCCCAGTATTGATGCATGGCGGACCATTTGCCAATATCGCTCACGGCAATGCCAGCGTCGTCGCCGATCAAGTTGGCCTGCGGATCGCCGATTATGTGGTGACCGAGGCTGGTTTTGCCATGGATATGGGCGGCGAGAAGTTTTTCGATATTAAGTGTCGCGCCTTTGATGCCAAACCAGCGGTCGTGGTGTTGGTTGCTACAATTCGTGCGCTCAAAGCTCATAGCGGGCGCTGGAACATCAAGCCAGGCCGTGATTTGCCCGCCGATTTGTTGCAAGAAAATCCCGATGCGGTCTATGCAGGCGGGGCAAATTTGCAAAAGCATATTCGCAATGCCCAATTATTCGGCCTGCCAGTTGTCGTTGCGCTTAATTCGTTCCCTGATGATCATCCCTCAGAAATCGAGGCGGTACGCGAAATCGCGATGAGCGCCGGAGCCTTTGATGTAGCGGTGAGCAAGGTATTTAGCCAGGGCGGGGCTGGCGGCGAAGAATTGGCAGAAAAAGTGCTAGCCGCAATTGACCAAGCAGGCCAAGCCCAATTTCTATACGAACTTGATCAGCCGTTGAGCGCTAAAATTGCCACAATCGCCACCAAAATCTATGGTGCGGCTGAAGTTAGTTATAGCGACGCAGCTAGCGAACAATTAGCCAAACTTGAGGCCAATGGCTTTGGTAAATTGCCGATCTGTATGGCTAAAACTCACTTGAGCATCAGCCATGATCCGGCGCTCAAAGGTGCGCCAACGGGCTATAGCTTCCCAATTCGCGAGGTGCGGGCTAGCATCGGCGCGGGCTTTATCTACCCAATTGCTGGCGATATGATGACCATGCCAGGGCTTAGCGCTAACCCGGCTGCCCAACAAATTGATATTGATGAACATGGCAATACAGTGGGCTTATTCTAGCTGCATGTCAATGTTTAATGTCTTTTTGTAAAGCAGACATTTCTTTTTGTAAAGCATACTTGACTTAATCATGAAACTGACGTATACTCAGGTCAGTCAAATAATTAAGTCAAGGAGCTTTCGATGAACACCAAATCATCTGCATTACGTCAACTCATTATCGCCTTCGTATTGTTCCCAATCTTGCTAATGAGCGTAATGTTGGCGTTGCCAAACTTGCCCGAATCGCCATGGCGAGCGCTGTTGGCGATCGTGCCCTTGGTTCCAGTAGGTTTAGGAATTCAAGCAATGTATCGGGCAATCAGCGGCCTAGATGAATTTCAACGCCACATTCAGTTGTTAGCCCTAGCGTTTGCCGTAGGCGCGACTAGCTTTCTAACCTGTGGCTATGGCTTGCTCCAAGTGTTGGTCGATTTGCCACAACTTTCGTGGCTGTGGGTTTTGCCATTATTGACAACCTGCTGGAGTTTTGGCTTAGCCTTCGCCAACCGGAGCTACCAATGAAAAATCGTTTGCGGGTATTACGAGCCGAGCGCGAATGGTCACAAGCCGAGTTAGCTCAAGCGTTGGGAGTATCGCGCCAAACGATTAATGCGCTAGAAACTGGCAAATACGATCCAAGTTTGCCTCTAGCCTTCAAAATTGCCGATCTCTTTGAGTTAGCAATTGAGCAAATTTTCGAGCGACCAAGCGCTGATGAAGCAACTGAGGAATAAATAATAAACAAGCATCCATGGCTGGACGATTGAATTGGCATTCGCTAGATTGGGTGCTTGTTTTAGTTGGATTAATACCTCTCTTAAACAATTTCCCCTTCGGTTTTCCTGTTATTTCCCTATTGACTCCGGCCCAAACTCCAGCTAGCCTTAGACTAATCAGCATCTTACCCAAGGATAATTATTGGTGCATTTGGTCTCATCAACCGTTAACAACCTAAATTCACCCATCTATTCAAAATCCTAAGTACAATCAATGTTTGTGTAGTTTGAGGATCATCAATGAAGCTGTTTTCACGTTTGGTCATGATCGTGTTGCTTATTGGTACGATATTGGTTAAGGCTCCAACTCCAACCTATGCTGTAACATGTTCTGGGTCTGGATGCACGGGGCTAGATGCTCATGCCACAGGTTGTAATGAAGGATCAATCGCATTACCTCAAACTTTATTTTTAAATGGGATTGTCAGGTTGCACTATTCACCCACATGCCAAACCTATTGGGCAAAAGTAGTTGCCCAACCCCAAGGTGAAAAATTCTTTCTCAAAGCCTATATCGAACATGCAGGGTTTGGCACATTTAGCCTGACTGCCCCAATGGAACTTCGCGGAAATCTCCGATCAACCATGTATTTCTACCCAGTTGCTCCGGGCATAATGCAGGTGCTCCGAGCATGCGGATTTGTCTCCAAACAATTTAATAGTACAGTTGGTACTGGTGCTTGTAGCAACTATTATTAGGATCTGATCTCTACTATTCGCTTATTAAATGGTGGATATTCAGAATATCCACCATTTCTCTATACCAACAATCCCCGTAGCCCTCGCAAAAACAGCTTAGCGGCTCGTTCTAGCTCAGCATAGGTTGCCCCATTTACGCTTTGAATCGATAAACCATTGGAAAAGGCCATAACACAGCGAGCCATATCGAAAGGATCAATTGTATCGGCTAACTGCCCTGCTTGACGAGCCTGCTCCAATCGCTCACGAATCAATACTTCTTGAGCAACGCGTTGATTAACCACATCTTGATAAATCGATCCAGTCGCCTCATTACAAACTGGCACACCACGAATCAATAAACAGCCAGCAGGTACGGTTGGGTTAGTAATCTGTTTAACATTGATATGGAGCAGTTGCTCAAATGCCGTATAAATATCTGGATGATCGAGCGCAGCTTTAATCGATGGCATGCTCAACTCATGATAGCGCTCTAAGACCTCACGAAATAGGCTCTCTTTATTGCCAAATGCAGCATATAAACTAGGCCGATTAATCCCCATCGCCTCAGTTAAATCGCTCAGCGAAGCGCCTTCATAGCCCAAACGCCAAAATACCACCAATGCTTGAAATAAGGCCTCATCACGATCAAAGGCGCGGGGCCGCCCAACTTTTGGTTCATTCACTGCTTTCATCATCGCTAACCAATCTATCTGTATTGACCATAATGATCATACGTCAAACAGGTGCTTAACACAAGCGATGCAGAGCATAGAACATAGAACATAGAACATAGAGCAGCAAAGCATGGGTTTGGGGTTTGGTCGTTGGAGTACAGGGATCGGTTTTTAACGGAGAGCCGCAGAGGGGGAAGTATGGCTATTGGCTATGGGCTTTTGGTATCGTGGTAATTCCACACAACGTTCCGCTAGCCTAAAGCCTTTAGCCCGCTCTTCGTAACCTTCGTGCCCTTCGCGTTCTTCGTGGTTGCATATGGGGATTGGTCGTTGGGGTACGGGGATCGGTTTTTAAACGCAGAGGTGTAGCGCAATCAACGACTCATACCATCTTTAGGGTTGTAACGCGAGCGCCTAATGTTTGCTATTCTATGCAGACTGACTAAGCTGCTCAGGATTTAATGAAGACTGCGACCGAAGCTTGGTCGTTATAGTGCACATGATGCACAAGGGGATCTGGAAGCATGAACCAATCAATTTCCGAAGCCCAAGCAGACATGCGTGAGGGCTATTATAGTGGGGCTGCTGGAATTTTGGCTTCAGCACTGGCCTGGTCTATTGCGGCTGGTGTGACAATCATTGGCTCAGCCGAACGATCAATCTGGGCGCTGCTGCTAGGTGGTATGTTGATCTTCCCAGTATCGATTCTGATTAGCAAAGTGCTTGGTGCGCGAGGAACTCACACTAAAGGCAACCCACTTGGACAACTTGCGGGTGCTAGCACCTTTTGGCTAGTCTTTTCTATGCCGCTTGCCTATGGTTTAGGCCTGCAAAAACCAAGCTGGTTCTTTATGGCAATGCTGTTGGTCATCGGGGGGCGCTATCTTGTATTTGCGACCCTTTATGGCATGCGGCTCTACTGGGTTTTAGGGCTTGCCCTTGCAGCAGTAGCAATCACGTTGGCATTTCTATCAGCAGCTCCTGCTATCGCAGCGAGTGCCGGAGCCGCAACCGAAATAATCTTTGCAATTATTTGTCTGGTACAACACCGTCAGTCACTGCGCCAAGTTGTTCGCTAAAATCCTACCTGCATTGGTTTCCCTAACCCTTGATGTGCCAGTATACTCATTCGGCCAATGCCTAGCCAAAAAACACAACTTTCGTGATCTTCGCGTTCTGCGCGGTTTCGGCTTTCGTGGATCGGTATAATAATCCCCAAGTGAATGATCCACAAAGGACACGAAGGGGCACGAATGTTGGTTGCATGGTACGCAGGGATTGCTTGGCAATGCAGCTTCCTTCGCGTTCTTCGCGTTCTTCGTGGTTTCGGCCTTTCTGGATCGATATTAATAACCCTCAAACCCACAGCATGTAGAAGGGAGTACATCAATGAATCTTGATCACCTATTGGCTGAGTTCGAGCAATTAAGCTATGCCCAACGAATCAAACGCATTGTACAACTTGGCCAACAAGCCAGCAACAATCCGCAAATTAGCCAATTAATTACCCAATTAGCCCAAAGCCCCAGCATTTACCAACGCCGATTAGCCTTATTTAGTTGTTATGGCAGCCATAATAGCAGCCTGATTCGCCAATTTATCGGCGATCCAGCGCAATCGTTGGTGCAGCTAGCGATCAAATTAATTGTGGTGTATGGCAGCGATGCCGATGTTGAAGCCAGTTTGCAACAGCTCGCCCCAGCCTTATGGCGCAGCATACTCAAATTATTGAGCCAACAGCAACGCTTCGGATTGATCGACGCATTTTTAGCGACACTTGAGCCAGAGCAACTGCCACGCTACCAGATTTTTGGCTCACAAGCCTATTACAACCAGCACCAAACTGCAATTATCACGAACTTACAACCGCAAGCATGGAGCCATTTTGCCCGCCTCAAACCGCATGCCGCTACCGAAGCCCTAGCAATCGTCTTACAAAACGAGAACCACAGCATTTGGCATAAGCTGACGATTTTCAATCAAGCGCTGCCCGAAATCGCCAAGGATTATCCCGATCAAGCACTTGCACTGGTACAAATAGCATTGAATCAACAAATATCCTTAAAATTCATGCCGTTGCAAGAGCTAGCCTATCGCCGACCACAAGCAATTGCCGATCTAAGCATCCAACACCAGCAAGCAGGCGCGATGACATGGGGCAATTTACTGAAAAAATTAAGCTTGGAGCAAGTGTTGCGGCTGGCTGAGCTGAATCTTTTGCCACGGCCAGCCTTATGGCTTGGCAAAACCCCGCTTGAATATCGCTCAGCTATCTATGCCGCTCAGCATCGCCAATGGTATCAAGATGATGAACAACAAGTGCGATTGCGCGAAGATGCACTCTGGCAGGCCTTACCACGCCAAGAGCGCCAATACGAGGCTCGACGAGTGCAGCAGATGCCAGCTTTAGATTTTGATCTGCGGTTGAATATTCGCCATGCTGCCTATTTGCCTTGGGACGAAGCCTGGGAAGCCTTGCAACCAGCGCTCAAACATAACGATGCCGACTATCGCGGCGAAGCACTTGCCGCATTAATCAATATTGTGCGCTATCAGCCCGAACAAGCCCAAGCCGTCTTAGATCTCGTGCAAGCTCGGCGCAACGAACAAGACCCAGTACGAAAGCAGATGTTCACCGCCTTGAGTGAACTGCCAGCACGGCGTTGGCAAACCGAACATCTACCTAGCATCGAGCAGATTATTCGCGCAAGCCTTGATGCCCGCGATTGCTCGGATGCCAGCATTCACTTATTGCAACGCTGGCTGAGCAAATTGCTGGCGGTACATCCACAGGCCAGTATCAGATTAATCGGCCAAATTAGCCGTGAACGAGGCCGAATTTTCGTGCAGAGCTATGGCCGCGAACTCAACGCCAACGAAGCCCAAGCCTTGTGCGCCGTGCTCTTGCCAATTATGCAGACCTGGGAGCGCCGCCAACAAATCGAAGATATTCTGAGCATTGTCAATTTTATCGGCAAAGCGATTAAAGCTGTGCCCGAATTATTGACGTTGCTCGAACAAATTGCCAATGAACAACTCGATTGGGCGGCTAGTCGGGCTTTGTATGCTCTTCACCATCATGCCCGTAAAACCTTTAATCAAATTGTGCCACGGCTGCTGGCCAACGACCCCAGCTGGATCACCCAACCACTAGTACACAGCGTTGTCCTTACTCAACGCCAAGATTTACTCACGCCATTTTTGCCAGTTCAACGCTACAAAGGCAAATTTAGCACTGGCAAATCTTCCTATCTTTTGCCAATTCAACGCGGTTTTGAACGATGGACGACCAAACAACAACAGATCTATGCTCAAGCGCTGATCAAACAAACCGAGCAAACCGATCATCAGCACCAACATTTGGTCGAGTACGCCCAACGCTTGGCCTACCTCAGCGAAGTCGCGCCAACCCGCTTGATTGAATTGGCCCAACTTGATGCGCCAATTGTGGTCTTGCGCGATAAAGCGATCGAGGCCTTGAGCCGCCGCGAAACCAGTGATGGCGTGGCAACCCTAATCGAAGCCTTGGACGATGCGCGGGCACGCGTGGCAATTTATGCCTTGCGGCGGGTTTTGCTGCGCATGCCAACCGATCAAGCGCTCGCAATTTTGCGCAATGTACCAAACACCAAAATCACGGTTGCCAAAGAAACTCTACGGCTGATCGGCGATCTCAAAAACCAAGCAGCCTATCAAGAGTTATTACGCTGGAGCACCCTGGAGTTACATCACGATGTCTGGATTGCCTTAGTCCATGCGCTCAATAATTATCTTAGCCAAAACGAAACTTGGGTGATTTTCGATCGCTTACTCAGGCATGACGAACCAACCGTCGTCGAAAGTCTCACGACGATTTCGCTGGCAGGCCAACCACCAAGCAGGCTTCCCCAACTACTGCGACTATTCAAAGCATTAATTGAGCATCCCAACCTTGAGGTGCGCAAAGCAGCAATCGGTCGCTGTTACTATTTTTATGGTATCGATACCCAGCGAGTTTTGGTTGAACCATTGACCAAGGCTCTGACTTCAGGGGTTGAGAAGCTCCGAGATTTTGCGGTTACAGCGCTTATTAATATCTATGCAATTAAGGACATAGCGGTTATTACTAAAATTGTGCACGCCAATTTGGCAAATCGGGCTGTTATCAACGCACTGATGAGCAGACTAAATAGCCAAGTACGCTATGGGCAAACGTCCCATGCAGCAGCAAACGCAGTTATTGCCGAACTGGCCCATGATCGATTAACTACCCACCTGCAAATTCAGTTAGCGGGGCTTTATTACGATGAGCAAGCGTGGTTTAACTTCGTACAACAGCTGCGCCAACAAGATTTGTTGAATGTTGATACATTTCGGGTGGTGTTGGAAGTGATTGAAAACGTCACAAATACCATTTGGATTGGTCGGCCTGAGCAACTTGAAAGCTACTTCTACCAAGCCAGCGATCCCTATCTGCGGCGCATCGGTTTAGCGGCTTTTTGCTTCAAAATCAAACGGCGTGGTTGGCATCCTGACGATTATCAACGGCTAGCCGAATATCAGGCCGACCCTGATGAACTGGTAGCAGCTGCGGCCCAATTCATCTTTGCACCGCAACCTGACGCTGCAAAGCCAATCAAATAATCGCGTAGGGATCGGGGAATGGAACCACGAAGAACACGAAGCGCACGAAGGCTGCCATTTTAGCCACAGATTGACACAGATTGATATGATGTGCTTCAAATACCTACATGGTTCCATTCCGCATCCTTCCCTACTTGGAAATCGGGGCTATCTGAATCAACCATGGTTAGATGAGATGACGATCAAAGAAGCTCAGCGCCAATGCACTCGCCTGCTGCTGAATCGCTTTCCGATCAACCCCTGACGCATCAAGACACAGTTCTGGCATGAGTTGACACCCTGCCTCAGTGCATTCAGCCAAGAATACATAATGCCCAACCGACCCTTCGAGCAACGTTAATGCCGCATCCTTGATGTGCATAGCATATCGCTGGGCATTAACAGTGGGTGGGGTATTCGTATCCGCTGCTCCGGCGATAATCATTACAGGAATATCCACCGCCGCCAGTCCATCGGGCGTAAATGCTTCGCCAAGCGCTGGTGCCAAAACAAAACCAGCGCGAACACGCTCATCGCGATACGATTGACGATGTTCAGCGTGTGCCGCAAACGCTTCAAGCTGCCGAGCCACCGCATCTGCATCAGGAAATTCGGGGGGAGCAATTGAAGTCAAAGGCCGACCCGCATCGGCATAGGCAGCCACAAGCGTGGCTAAGTCGAGCCGAGCACCACCAAGCGCTAATATGGTGTAGCCACCAAGGGAAAACCCTGCTGCGCCAATTCGTGATTGGTCAATAGCCGAACCAAAGTGTGGGTCATCGAGCAGCCGATCAAGGACTGCACTCAGGTCACGCGGACGTTCCCAAACTCGTGTAAAGCCTTCAACCACATACGGTTCAAGGCCTGTATTCCCGTGGTGATTGACACCAGCAACGATGTATCCATGAGCTGCTAGCACGCGAGCAAGCCAACCAAGTTGCATGGCAACCCCGCCCGTTCCGTGGGAGAGCAAGATAAGCGGAAATTGACCTTCTAGCATAGGAGCATCGGGTGCGGCATCACCAGCATTAAAGAGCGGATTATCCGGTGGGCCGATCACCATGGGCATCTGCGGTACAGCAGGATCACACGGATACCAGACATGGGTCAACAGCGGACGATCACTACCCAAAAGCCAATCCACGCGGGTAGCATCGCGATATGACAATGCCCGCCAGCCAACATTGTACATCTATCCTCCTAGGCGCTCTTCATTAGCGCATTGAATACGAGGAGCCAACCTCAGGTCACGGATACAAATCAAACCATTCCAAGATGCGAGCCAGCAACCGACTTTCCTCATCACGCTGGCTGTTCGCAAACGCTGTAGTCATTCGCTCACGGCGAGTAGGGTCAATCACCCAGTCAATCACCCCAGCTGTTGCCTGCTCACGATTCGCCCATCCATGGCCATGTAAGCGGTTTTGGCCAATAATCATGGCCATATGCAAATCAAGAAAGTCGGCATAGTGTTGTAATCCAGTCAGCGTCTGCAACTGCGCATCCCAGTACATGAGCAATGGTTGGAGATCAAGCCCAGTTTGGGCAATGGCACACAACAGCTCACCCACTGAATAATCCAAGGTATTAAACGATTCTTGCCAAAGTGTCCAAAGATAGGCTTGAATAAGCTGTTGTTCTGGCACTGGCCAAGTGTGCCAATCAGCGAACCGCAGTTTACCAAAGAGCATATCGCGGTCGAAGAAGCTTGAGCTATCAGCGCACAGTTCTAAAAATCGCGGTACGATCGCCCGAAATTGGTCTTCATCGCCCCAAGTATTCAGCGCCCTAAGCGTATAAGGCCAAAGATCATGCTTGGTTAATTGGCGAAGCGGTTTCGAACGTAGACGCTGGTAGTCATCGGCAGACACACAACATGGGCAGCCAGTCGGATGATCAGGGATCGGGTAGCCACTAAAACATTGATATAATTGCTCAATAATGCTCGTCATTGTCGCTGAGTGCAGCATACATTCATTTCCACACAACTAACCATACATCTCACGTAAGTTGCTGAGCAAGCCCAAGAATAATGCCTTCGGGGCCGCGAATAAAACAGAGCCGATAGAAGTTCTCATACTGGGCAATTTCACCAACAATTTCAGTACCATGTGGGCGCAAGCGAGCCAGAACGGCATCAAGATCATCAACGGCAAACATAATCCGTCGGATACCCAAGGCATTCGAAGGGGCATTGTTTGGGGTAACATTCACTGCCGCTGGAGTATGAAATTGGGTTAGCTCGACCCGCCCGTGACCATCTGGAGTGCGCAAGGTTGCAATTTCACATTGTACATTCTCAAGCCCAACGACCTGATCAACCCACGGCCCAGCCAATGGCATCTCGCCCTCAAGTTCCATGCCAAGTTCAATAAAGAACGCCTTTGCAGCCGCAAGATCGTTAACCACGATCAACACATTGTCCATCCGTTGAAGCGCCATCGTTGTTCCTTCCTCGGCTATTGCCTGCTCACGACCTACCCGAATAATATGCGAACCTAAGGCTCATCATAGCTATGGTGTCAATGTTGTTATGCCTAAAACCACAAACGACCCGCTGGGGGTCGCTTGTGGGAGAGAAGAGAGAGGAGAAGGTTTGACTTAATCATACCAGAGCATTCAGGGTATCGACATTAGAATGCTATTAATCTTGTCGGTAACTTGGAAGAAATCGCTTAACCAACCCTCGCCAGCTTATTGCAACGCAAAATGGCGGGCATCTTCATTATCCGACTGGTCACGATTGATCACTAGCAAGGGAGCAGGATCATCAACCCCAACCAAGATCGGAAAATAGACTTCAATCTGATCGTCTTTGGCAACCGGGATATCAAACCGAGGTTCGAAGCAGCATGGTAGGCCTTGCATAGTTTTCACTGGCTGATATTGATTGTTAGTCAAAACCAATAACGCAATCATCGAACCATCAAAAACAACTGGTTCTGGGCGAACATTTCCATGGCTTATCTCTGCTCGAACCAAACCAACCTCGTACCCATCTGGTGGGCCAGTATACGCTGGATCAATCGTGGCAATTGTTGCCAAAGCCTGCTCACCGCGCACAAAATCAATGACTTTGAACGAGAAAGAAACATCGGTGCTAGCCATAATCAGCCTTTCGCCTTTGACGATTGGTTCTTTGGCTGAGGCAAATTCAAACGAGGATTCATACTCATCATCAGCATCAAGGTAAATAACCGTTACCTCAACCATTGTTTCGGTCGGCGCTGGTCGATCAGTGGGCGCGGATGCATTGGTTGACAACGGGCTGGCTTGGTTGCCACAGGCCGCCAGCAAGCTCCCGACCAGCAAGCCAACAAATAGTTTTCGAAATTGCATAACTCCACCTTTCTATCACTATTGCTGGCGATACGCAGCCCCGTCATTCGAAGTTACGAGATCTACCATCATTTAATTAATAAAGAACAACCCCAACCAATTAGGTTTGGATTGTTCTCTTAACTGATAAGTACAACAATTTAGGCTTACTCGGCCTGAGCAATCCAATCAGCGCCTGCAATGCCCTGCTGGCCCAGCACTAAACTCAATTGGGCGGCATGCTCTTGCACATGGCGCATACTGTAGAGCTGAAGTTCTAGAAAACTTGGCTGCATCCATTCAAAAACACAGCGCTCTTGGGCCTTTTCAGCGGTCAAGCCCATAATCGTTGCCTTGCAGCGCTGGCGACAATCCTGTAGATAGCTAAGCACTTGCGCTTTGGTATACGGCTGTGCTGGCAAACTACCACGAACAAATGGCGCTGGCGGCTTAAACCCCTCACTCGAACCAGTCAAAAAGAGATCTAGCCAGAACAAGGTGTGATAGGCTACAAACCAGAATTGCCCATAGCGCGGATCGTCAGGATCTTCCCACAAAACGCTCGTCCAGAGCTGGTCGGGGCAACGGACAATCGGATCTTCTAGCATGGCAATTGCCGCCCCGAACTGCTGCCAAACACTGGTTTTCCAGATACTCTCCATCAATACACCTCCTGCAAAGAAAGAGTTATAGCTCAGTGTAGCAAGCAGGATTGTGGCTGTCTAGCTTGCTTAGCGGGCCAGCATAGCACGTAAATCGATGAGCTTAATTTCGATTTGGTCTCGCTGCTCAACATTGATCACATGATAATGATGGCTTGTCAGTGCTCCATGCTAGCCCTATACTGGGGTTAATTGGTATCTAGGGGTGCAGCATGAACCTCAATTCATTAAAAAAACTGCTCAAACACCAAGCCTACGAACAAATACTTGAGCATTTGCAAACTGGCCCAGTTTGGAAGCAAAAAGCACTTGATCATGCCCTTTATCAGCTTGCCAGTCAACCAGCTGAAACCCTGATCGCCGCATTACTCAGCGCTGGTGCAAACCCCAACCAATCACTGCAAGACAACCGCTATATCAGCTTACATCGGGCAGCGATCTACAATCGTTATGCGATAGCTGAGCTTTTGCTGAGCCATGGAGCCAATTGCCATGCTCAAAGCTATAAACAACAAACGCCACTACATTTGGCTTGTCTCAACGGCCATTTCGAGTTGGCCCAATTGCTTTGGCATAACGACGCTGATCTACATGCTCAAGCTGATTCAAATTTCACGCCATGGTTGTATGCTGCCAGCAGTGGCAATCTCCAACTACTTACATGGTTGTTAGGCCAAGCGGTTGATATTGATCAAACGACGGATAATGGTATTTCGGCCCTCACGTTGGCAGCGTGGAACGGGCATCAAGCCGCTGTCGAATGGTTATTAGCCAATAGCGCAGCAATTGAAGGCCCGCCAACCAGAATTCGCACCCCGTTACATGCTGCATTAATTAAAGGTCATATGGCGATCGCCAATCTTTTGCTTGATCACGGGGCATTGGCCAGCGCCATAACCAGCGAGGGCAATAGCTGCGTGTGTTTGGCTGCTTGGCACAATGCAGATGTTTTAGTTGATCGTTTATTACGGCTTGGCTCACCCATTAATTGTGCGATGGCGAAACCGCATGCAACCGCCTTACATGCTGCGGCCCAGCTCAACAACCCTGCGATGGCCCAACAACTCTTGGCGAATGGAGCGAAGATTAATACACTCAATCCACAAGGCTTAATGCCATTTCACACAGCGATCAGCACTATTTGCGCGGCTAAAAGTGCTGATCTCACGTTGATCGAGGTTTTTCTGCGGATGGGAGCCGATCCCAACCAGCCAAGTTATACAATCAAGCAGATTGGCAACGAAACACAGGTGCGCGAACATTGGCGACCATTAGCCTATGTACTAGCCCACAAACGCCGCGATTTGGCCGAGTGTTTATTGGCTTATGGCGCTGAGCTTAATCTGCCAGGCTATGGCAAATGGTCGATGGAGCAAACACCACTTGAAGTTGTGGCTAGCGCCGAGATTATTGATCAAGAGGCTGGCGAATTGTTTAGCTGGCTCCTCAGCCTCAAACCACAAATTCCCCCAAAGCTGCTGCCAAGCATGCTTATAACGCAAAAATTCGGCTTTGCCCAACAATTAATCGAGGCTGGAGCCGATCTGCATGCTCCCGATGTTTTAGGCGCAGCGATTGCCGCTCAACATGAGCACTATGTTCACGATTTTTTGGTGCGAGGCGTAAATGTTGATAGCTCATATCGCAATTACACAACCGTGTTACAGCTAGCACTGAGTTCTTATCCCCAATTTGCGCTGCGATTAATTGAGGCTGGAGCCGATTTAACCCGCTTAGTTGGTGATAACCCAAGCCTCAACTACCCAATGCTGATCCGTCAACAACGCTCAAATCGGCCAATAGTCAGCAATTTAATGCTGCTCGATTTGGTTGCTGAAACGATGCTAGCCCAGCTTGAGTCTACAACCCCAGCCTACCAAGCCTTGCTCGATCAAGAGTTTGCTGAGCGTGTTTGTACAGCAAACGAAACAACATGGCAGATTTGGCTGGCACGCGGAGCCAATATCCATGCACTAAATCATGCTGGATTGTTGGGGTTCAGCCAGCTTTTGGCTCACGGCGATTTAGCTGGTGCTCAAACACTCTATGCCAACGGCGCAAACATCAATCAAACTGACCATTTTGGCCGCACCGCCTTGCACTGGGCAGTTGAGCAGCAACAGCTGGCAAGCATACAACAATTGCTAGCTTGGGGCGCGGATGTGCAAATTGCAACGCCCTATGGCTACACGGCATTACACTATGCCGCCTTAGCCAATCGGCTTGATCTGGTTGAATTGTTGTTGCAAGCCAAGGCTGATCCGACTGCCCAACTCACAGAGGGGCGCTTACAAGGCTGGACGGCATTACACTGCGCCTATGCAGTCGATAATCAATCATTAATTGAATTGCTCCACCCACGAACTCCCGCAATCACGCCGCCAGAGCCAGGTTCGCAGCATATTCAAGGAACCTACGATGTAACCATGGCGCATAACGGCTGGCACAAACCACGCCCAATTAGCCAACAAACCCAACGTTGCCCCGCTTGCGCCGAGCACATGCTCTACAACACGGCCCACAGCTTCGATGGCTCCGGCCAACTAGCCGATCGGATTGAGATCTATCGCTGTGGAAATTGTCAGGCCGTATTTTGGGAGAATAGTATGACTGCGTGGCGCTCACATTTGCAGCCATGGTCAAGTTTTGTGCAGGATTAAATATGTCAACCTATTTTGTGATTAGCGCCTACAACCCACAGGCCAGCATTGATGACTCAATTGATTCAAGCAGCCTTGCTGATCAGCTCCAGATTAATTGGGTTGATTATCGCAAGGCGCTGATCAACGCTTGGCCAACGATCAGCTTTAATCCTCAGCCTGATTGGGCCTTAGAATGGATGCTTGAGCCAGCCGGCATGCTCGGTCGCTTATGGCACGCAGGTCATAGCCTTGAACTTCAGGTTGCAGGTAGCCTGACTGCGCCATTTATTGCTTGGCATAGAAAGTATATTGATTTACGCTACCCACTCTATCTCTTCCGTCCACCACAGCGAGTTTGTTTAGAACTTATTGGATCAACTAGCCTGACCACGATTCAAACATGGCTCGATCAATCGCTTGCCCACTATCGACGTGGAGCTTAAAGTCTTGCTAAAAATTAACAAACCTCAAAATTAATTAAATAATTTAATGTATAATAGCTGGGTATCCACTTCTACCCCTAGGAGGTTTGGCATGCCCGGAAAACGTTCATCGCTGGTGATCGTTGCAGCCTTGGTGGTCGCATTGTTGAGTAGCTTTGCCGCAGCCACGCTCGTCACTCCTACCGCCGCTTCGTCCGATGGTTTTTGGCAAGATGTGAAGGAAAGTCGGATTGCCCAAAAAGGCGCTCGCCAAATTGTGCCAACGATCTATCGCACTGTTGCGCTTGATGTCGCTGGATTGGGCCAATATTTGGCCAAAGCGCCGCTAGAGCAAGATCAGTCGGTGGCAAACTCGTTGTATACCCTGCAATTGCCCATGCCTAATGGCAAATTCGAGCAATTTCGGGTTGTCGAATCGCCGATTATGGAGCCAGAGCTAGCAGCAAAATTCCCCGAAATTCGCACCTACTTAATCCTTGGGGTGGATACTCCCAATCTGAGCGGGCGCTTGGATCTGACACCCGCAGGCTTTCATGGCTTAATTTTAGGCGATCAAGGCCGGATTTTCATCGATCCCTACAGCGCTGGCGATACTCAACATTACATCGTTTACGATAGCAAAAATTTTGTGCCCAGCAGCCAAAAATTGGCCGATCGCCAAGTCGAAGATTATGTAATCGACCTACCATTGACCGACGATGGTTTGGCAGCACCAAAAGCGGTTGGCGATAAATTGCGCACCTACCGTTTGGCCATGGCCGCCACTGGCGAATACACCGCTTATCATGGTGGAACCGTTGCCAAAGGCTTGGCGGCGATCACCACCAGCGTCAATCGGGTTAACGCAGTTTACGAACGCGAAGTTGCGGTACGCATGGTATTGGTTGCCAACAACAGCAATATCATTTATACCAACGCCAGCACCGACCCCTACACCAACAACAATGGGGTTACGATGCTCAGCCAAAATCAGACCAATGTTCGCAATGTGATTGGCAATGCCAATTATGATATTGGTCACGTGTTCAGCACTGGCGGCGGCGGCGTAGCCTCGTTAGGCTCAGTCTGTTCAACCAACTACAAAGCCCAAGGTGTCACAGGTTCATCGGCACCAGTTGGCGATCCATTCGATATTGATTATGTGGCCCACGAAATTGGTCATCAATTTGGCGGCAACCATACCTTCAATGGTACAACTGGCAGTTGTGGTGGTGGCAATCGCGCTAGCAGCGCCGCCTACGAGCCTGGCAGCGGCTCGACAATTATGGCCTACGCTGGGATTTGTGGCGCTGAAAACTTACAATCCAATAGCGATCCGTATTTCCATTCCAAGAGCTTGAACGAAATTACGACCTTCATCACGACTGGCGGCGGCTCAAGCTGTGGCACAGCAACCAACACTGGCAACACCGCTCCGGTGGCTAATGCTGGAGCCGATTACACGATTCCACGCAGCACGCCATTCGAATTAACCGGCACTGGCAGCGATGCCAACGGTGATAGCCTGACCTACAACTGGGAGCAATATAACTTGGGCACGGCCTCACCACCCAACACCGACAACGGCTCACGCCCAATCTTCCGTAGCTTCAACCCAAGCACCAATCCTAAGCGCTCGTTCCCCAAATTGAGCGATATTTTGAATAATACCGCGACAATTGGTGAATCGTTGCCAACCACCAGCCGCACCATGGTTTTCCGGCTGATTGTGCGCGATAATCGGGCAGGCGGCGGCAGCTATGCCATTGATAGCGCCAATGTGACAGTTAGCAGCGCGGCTGGGCCATTCGCCGTAACCTCGCCGAATACCGCCGTCACTTGGACTCGCAACAGCAGCCGTACCATCACTTGGAACGTTGCCAGCACCACCGCTGCCCCAGTTAGCTGCGCCAATGTTGAAATTTTATTCTCAAGCAATGGTGGCAGCAGCTTCAGCAGCTTGGTTAGCTCAACTCCCAACGATGGCAGCCAAGCCGTTACCATGCCCAACACTGCAACCACCCAAGCACGGATCAAAGTGCGTTGTGCCAACAATGTATTTTTTGATCTTTCAAATGTAAACTTTACGGTGAATTAGCGCCATCGTTTCGTTTCAAGAGCTAAACATCTTCCCTCACCCGGTTCCTGCTTCGGTAGGCCAAGGCGTGAGGGAACTTTTTAATCTAAAATCTTTGAATCTACATGTTGTAAAACAGCAAATATGTTCTATAATTTCAGCATTAGTTTTACGGAGGAGCGAATGCAACAACCTACGGATTGGACAGACGGCGCAATCAGCGCGATCACGCTATTTGTGCCCGATAACCTGATGCAATCAACATGCCAGTTTTACCAACAAGTATTTGGCTTGCCAAGCGTGTTTAGCGATGAACAATCGATGGTCTTTCAATTTGGCACAACATTAATCAATCTGCTCACCGAGAGCGCCGCCGTTGAATTACTAGCACCTATGGCTGTGCCCAACGTCGATTCACGGGCCTTATATACACTCACGGTTGCCAATACCGATCAAATTTATGCTGAGCTACGTAGCCGTGGCGTAGAATTTCTGAATGGGCCAATTGATCGATCTTGGGGAGTGCGCACTGCCAGCTTTGCCGACCCGGCTGGCCACCTCTGGGAAATTGCCCAACCGTTGTAAACGCCAAAAGCAACCAGTTACAGTATTAGCTGGTTGCTTTATTATTAGCCGCATTTGAATTAAATTATGTTATGGGCATATTTTTACAACTGTATTTGGATCAATTGCATTTACAATTGCTAATTCATCTGGTAATTTCTTTTGCAGCTCGATAACCTCTGGATCACTATTTTTGCTGTTGGCTAATAATTCAAAATATTTTAACGCTTGAGGTTTATCGTTGAGCATTGCATAAGCACGGCTTAAGTAAAAGTAATTTGCCTCGTATTTAGGATTCACCTTCAGCGACTGGTTCAAGGCATTAATCGCTGAGCATAGATCAATTGCTTGATCAAGCAAATGCATCCCGGTATTCTTCCAAGCAGACGCATCCTCAGGTTTTAGCTCATTTGATTTAATTGAGTGTTCAACTGCACAGTTAATAATATGATCAGGTTGATCCTTAAGATCATAGAGGTAGGTATAGGCTGCTGAAAGGTTATAGTGGCCTGCAAAATTGTTTGGATTAAGCGCTACAGAATGTTGTAAATCAACAATTGATAAATTTAAATATTCTTCAGTTTTGGTCCCGTGATAGAGTTTAAGATACGAACGCCCACGCATCGCAAAAGCATCATCAAAACCGTTGGTATCGTCAATTGCTTGAGTAAAAAGGTTAATCGCAACTTCCCAATCTTTTGTACCCATCGCTGTAACACCTTGATTAAACAATGTCTGAGCATTTGCTGAAGCTGCTTGAGCACCACCAATAATCGTCATTGTCGAAGGAGTTGTACAACTCTCCAGATTAATTTGCATCAGCCAATTATTACATTCCTGTTTCTGCTCAGGCGTGACTTTAGGATGCCGAATGCATGCAGCAAAATCGACCCTAGCAGCCTCAAGCTGTAGGCGGCTAACTTCAACCACCCCACGATTAAAGTAGACATTTGGCTGATATGGAGGATTTAACTCAATCGCCTTGGTCAAATCAGCGTAGGCCGCATCAAGATCCTTAACGCAATCACGATAGGCCAAGCCGCGTTGATAATAAATATCTGCCAATTCTTGCTTTAGATCAGCAGCTCGATCAAAATCGGCAATTGAATCAGCACATTTGAGCACCTTTGGATTCGCATAAAGCATACCCCGATTATAATAGCCCTCGTATTTAGCTTGGTTAATCTTGATATACTCGGTGCAGGCTTGGATAGCCCCAGCATAATCGTCATTTATAGCCTTACCGTTGCAACTAGTCGATACATCAATGGTAGGAGTAGCAGCGATTGGCGTGTTTTCAGGGGTGGGGGTTGGCTGCGGAGCTTGAATTGGCTCAAGTTTGATTTGTTTTGGCAAACTTTCAACATTAATGTTAATTTGATTGGCATATGAAGCATAACCTGTTTTTTCGATACTGAGTCGCCCAAGCTGATTGATATATTCGTCTTTAATGGTAATTATGGCAAACCCATTATTGCCCGTATATTCTTCAAGAGGAGAATGATTAGGTAGAATAATCGTCACTTTGGCTTGGATGATTGGTTTGTTCGTTAGACTATCAGTCACCTCAACTTGATAATTAGGTTTCTGTCCCTCACAAGCCGCCATGAGCATCATAAGCATACAAAAGCCGACGACAACTCCCAGCCATCTGAGATAGCGCTTGAGCATAGCTGCTGATTCCTTTCTCAATCCAGGCTTAACCTACCAACGTAACCTGCACCGTCATAGGGAAAAGCCCAGCATGAACTGCTAATAAACGTTAGGAAAAGGAACAAGCAGCAAGATTTTCTTACAATTACGACCACATATGTACAAAATCCCCCTTTCGCCAAGCTACCCAATAGTGTATGATAGGGCAAATTCATCGCACAGCATAGCAGCGAAAGCTTTAGGTCACTTTTTATTACGTCAATCAAACTAGTAGTTACGGTTAGGGGATTGGTTTATGACTAATTACGAGTATCTTGATATTAACACGCTTGAACAGCTATTGGTACAAAACCAGAACATGTTACAAATTATAGAAGTCCAGTTGGCGGAACATGGTATATCCAAGCCAGTCTATTTAGTCAACCAACGCAATACAACCAATGATGTAATAGCGGCAATTCAGGTAGCAATTAATCAACACAAAAATCAAGCGACTCAGCAGCCAAGCCAACAACAAACAGGATCTTCGTCAAATATGAGTGAACGTGCAACCATGATACAGCCTAAAACTGAGTTATCCGAACCAAAAGCAATTATCAAAGGAGCATGGATCGGAGCGGCGGCAGTGATTATTGCTGCAATCATTGGCATCTTGAAGTTTATGCCAAATGATACATTTAATTATCAAGTAGAAGTGCTCGACAATACAACCAATAAGCCAATGAGCCAAGCCAAAGTTAGCATAACCTTGCCAAACCTCGCGCCACTCGAAGCTTTTAGCGATAATAATGGTTTTGCACGTATCTCAATCAGCGATGAGTATAACCAGCAAGCAGGGCGGCTGAGTATTGAAAAGGCTGGCTATGATTCAGCAATGTTTAATGTCGATATTCAAGCGGATCGCTTGCCAAAGCAAATCAAGCTTACCTCAAATCAATCAAATCTCCCTCAGGCTACCGCGACCACAGCGGCGGCAGCAGCGCCCACAGAACCACCAACAGTAGAAGGAGCTACAGCATCATTATTAATCGGCTGTTGGAACAACGACAAAAAACCACGCGATATCACAAATATCAATATTCGCGAGAGTAGTAGTGGCATTAAAATTGGGTTCAAAACCAATTGCGCCGATAGTGCAATTACTGATGAGCAAGATGCAGTTATTTCTGCTGAGAATGAAATAAGGCTGATCAAAGCTGATGAAACTTGGGTCTTTAGCCTCAGGCCAGAGGGAACTCTGCGGCTCGCAATCGAAGGCCAAACAGGCTTCGAGGAATTAACATTTTACAAGAAATAACCGCTCAATTTGCTTCGGTAGCTAAAATCTAAAAGGACAATCTATGCTTTAATAGGAGGTGCATAATTAAACACAACGAGGAGTTTTATGCCAATCGGATACCATGCTGGACGCGCTATCGAGCTGACTCCATCAATTTTATCGGCTAATTTTGCCAAGCTTGGAGCCGATGTTCAAGCTGCCGATCAAGTAGGTTGTAGCTGGATTCAGGTCGATGTGATGGATGGTCATTTTGTGCCCAACCTAACGTTTGGTCCACCCGTGATTCAGGCAATTCGGCCTTATTTCAAAGGCACATTGGATGTTCACTTGATGGTCAGCAATCCCGATACCCTGCTTGAAGCATATGCCAAAGCTGGAGCTAACCATATCACGGTGCATCAAGAGGCGAGTGTACATCTGCATCGCACAATTCAGCGTATCCATGAGCTTGGTTGTACTGCTGGCGTGGCGCTTAATCCAGCAACACCTGTCAGCAGTCTCGAAGATATCATTCACGATCTGGATTTAGTGCTGATTATGTCGGTCAACCCTGGGTTTGGCGGTCAGAGCTTTATCGAACGCAGCTTGGCCAAAATCGCCGCCGTGCGAAGTTTGCTTGATCAGCGTCACCATGAAGCGGTAATTCAGGTTGATGGGGGGGTTAAACCTAGCAATATCGCCAGCATCGTACAGGCAGGCGCGACTAACCTAATTGCAGGCTCGGCTTTTTACTCACCAACTATCACCCCCCACCAAGCGTGGGATGCCTTTGTCGCCGCTTTGGCATGACTTAAGTCACCCACGAAATCACCCATGATAGGGAATGTCAATCTAGGAGTAATGGCCTATACTCGTTGGCATCTCCTTCTCCTCTCTTCTCTCGCTAGAGCCCCGCAACTGCGGGGTTTTGGCGTTAATTGGGTTGTTTAAATGCGGTGCTGGCAGGTTGGTAAAGTCCCACGTTTACCAACCTGCCAACTGCCCTGATGCTTCCAAACCACAGGAGCGCCGCAATGAGAGTGTGTAGGCTTAATATAGCAAGCAGCAGTTCCAAGAGTCGTTCCAAGCAGGTAGCATTCTGGTTCCAAGTTAACTATTGATCAACAAAGAGCACGAAGATTAGGTTTTTAGCCACGAATTGCACGAATTGCCCGAATGATTTAATGTCATCTTATGTTCTATGCTCTATGCTCTATGTTCTGATCCCCAACCCCAATAACCGATCCCCTGTTCTTATGTTCTATGTTCTATGTTCTTACTTCATCCCTTTGACTTTTGCCTGCTGATTTTTGATAATAGCACTACACCTAGCATGTCAAGGAGGACAGGATGCTGCACGGGAAAGTTGCGATTGTTACCGGCGGGGCGATTGGAATTGGGGCGGCGACGGCTCATTTGTTAGCCAAACAAGGCGCAACGGTGATCATCGGCGATATTAATGAGCAAGCTGGATTAGCAACGGTTGAACAGATTCACAGCAATGCAGGCCAAGCTTATTTTCGCCATTGTGATGTTAGCCATGAAACTGATATCCAAGCCTTGGTGCAATTTGCCCTCGACCATGGCGGCTTAGATATTATGATCAACAATGCTGGCATTGGCGGACAGCCTGCGCCTTTGCACTTAACCGAGAATCACAATTGGCAACGTGTGTTAGAAATCGACTTAACGGGTGTATTTTGGGGTCAAAAATATGCTAGCCAAGCCATGCTGGCAGGTGGCAAAGGCGGCGCGATTGTCAATGTTGCCTCGATCGCTGGGGTGGCTGGCTCGCCCAACCTTGGGCCATATGGCGTGGCCAAAGCAGGCGTAATCCAAATGAGCAAAACTGGTGCCATTGAATTGGCTCCTGCTGGTATTCGGATCAATGCAGTTTGCCCAGGCTGGACGGAAACTGCCATTTTGGATGGCTTCGAGCCAAGTATTCAAGAACGGCTGATTCGCTCGATTCCACTCAAGCGAATGGGCACGCCCCACGAAATCGCCGAATTAATCGTCTTTCTGGCCTCACCAGCGGCTAGCTTTATCACTGGAGCTGAGTATATTATTGATGGTGGGATTACCAGCATGTAGCTCAATTTGTGGAGAAAGAGGCTTGTGTGATTGAATATACGATTGAACATCAGCTGGATAATGGCATCGAACGGATTATCTATACTCCGCAAGAACAGCGTTTCCAAACTCCAATTTTAATGGGCCATGGTATGTGGCATGGGGCATGGTGTTGGCAACCATGGCAAGCATTGCTGGCCGAATGGGGTTGGCAAAGCATCGCCTTCAGCCAACCAGGTCATGGTCAGTCACCGGCTCAGCACGCCAATCGCTGGAATACATTGGGTTATTATTATCGCACGCTCAAAGCCGAAATCGAGCGTTTGCCCACCAAGCCAATCTACATGGGCCATAGTATGGGTGGCGCTTTGGGCCAGTGGCATCTTGCCAAAGGCGGCGATGATTTACCCGCAATGGTGTTGGTAGCCCCTTGGCTGAGCCATAGCATGCGCCCAGTTTTTGCCCACGCGCAGAAACTCGACCCTTGGGGCACGCTTTTGTGCTGGCTTTCGCTCTCAGCAACGCCCACGGTTCGCACACCCAAACGCGCAGCCTTTTGGTTTCTCAGCGACGATTCCATCATCAAGCCCAAGCAATTGCATAGCCAGCTTGCGCCCGAATCAGCATTGGTGTTGTTGCAATATCGCTGGCCCTTGTGGCGACCAGCCAAACAAATCAAAACACCGTTGTTATGGCTCGCCGCCGAGCAGGATCGTTGCATTCCCGAACAATACTCGCGGCCTTCAGCTGCTCATTACAATGCCGAATATTGGGTCATTCCCAAGGCCAACCATGATTTGATGTTCGAGGCATCGTATCGCGAAACCGCCGAATTGATTCATAATTGGTTACAATCTGTCGTCACAGGAACCCAGCATGATCAGCATTCAACTCTACAATTTCAATCAAGCGCAAGCTAAAATCGACCAATTAGGCCAATTATTAATTGATAGCGTTGCCCAAGGCGCGTCGATCGGCTTTCTGCCACCGCTGAGCCAAGCCGAAGCCAGCGCCTATTGGCAAGCGATTATCGGCGATCTGAAAACTGAACAACGAATATTATTGGTAGCCTTGCACGATGATCAGATCGTCGGTAGTGTCCAACTTGATTTGCCCAGCAAAGCCAACGCCAGCCATCGCGCCGAAGTGCAAAAATTATTGGTGCATTCACAATTTCAACGCCGTGGCATTGCCCAACAATTAATGCACCAGCTTGAGCAGCAAGCCCAAGCCCAAGGCCGTTGGCTGTTAGTACTCGATACACGTCAAGGCGATAAAGCAGAACCGCTCTATCGCAAATTGGGCTATCAAGCAGCGGGGGCAATTCCCAATTTTTCCCAAAGCGCCGATGGCTCAACGCATGCCACAATCTTTTTCTATCGCGAGTTGGAACATTAAGGTTAAGTCTAGCCAGAGGGCTGTTTACCACAGAGTACAATCCGTTGCCTCGACCCAACCCCTCGCTCATGATGGCGGGCGAGGGGCATTCCAGCCGTCATAAGGGTGGTGATTACAAATAAATACGCTTGAGCTATTTGGATTTAGGCTGGTTTGCGCAAGCGAATCGCGCCATCAACCAAACCAACTACAGCCCAAATCAACGCACTACCAAGCAATTGCAAACTCGAAAAACCTAAGCCAAAGCCAATGACCAGCAAACTCAGCACAATCGCCCCATGCAGATAGATTCCACGAGTTTGATACTCGCTTGGATTATTGGTCAAGCGGTTGGTCAGCCAAAGCATGCCAATTGCCACCACCAAGCCCAACACCCCATATAGCTGATTAATGCGCAGGCTGGGGTAAAACAGCATCAGGCTCAACCCAAAGCTTAGCGCATTCAACACCCGTGCAATCAGCAAACTCCAGCGCTTGTGTGTACTATGATTAACCATGCTCATCGTCTAGCTCCAATCAGATCAGTAACTATCATTATCTAGTATACAAGCTTAATCTACGCATAACCCAGCTTGTTGGATACAGCTAGGTAAGCTATGATGAATGATATACTTGCGCTTAAATCATCTTCGGATCTGACCAAAAACTCCAAAATATTGAGAGTTTTGCGATCAACTATCGCATAGTCGATTGGCTACGCCTGTGTTGGCCAATCCAAAACTACCCGATCTAAGCACATGTTGGTAGCCCAACCAGAGCACAAAACCCTAGACCCGTCGGGCATACATGGCCAATTAATTGACATTTAAGACCAACCTGTTATCATGATATCGTTTCCGGTATCGTTTCCAGAGATTTTCATCTAAATATTGAGGTATTGCTGTGCGTTCAAAACAATCGACAGTCACCATCCACGATGTAGCCAAGGCAGCGGGCGTTTCGGTAAGCACAGCCTCGCGAGTGCTTAATAATAAAGATGATGTATCACCTGAAACCTATAAAAAAGTTCGCCAGGTGATCGACGACTTGAATTACACTGCCAGTCTGGCCGCCAAAAGTATGCGCAGCCGTACCACCAACGTGATTGGCTTGTTGGTTCCAGAGTTGATCGAAGTATATTATCATGAAGTGATCAAAGGCGTGGGCGCAGCAATTGAAAATTCGGGCTACGATTTATTGATTTATACCAGTGGCAGCCCGACCCGCAACAAACGAGCCTCGTGGGAGCGCGAACATGTGGCGTTATTGAGCAGCGGCTTAACCGATGGCTGTATTATCGTCTCGCCCTCAGCCCCAACCTTCCAAGAAAACGCCAAAATCGTGGTGATCGACCCGCATGGAGCAGGAGCCGAAGTGCCTTCCGTCGTGGCAACCAATCATGAAGGGGCAATTCAGGCTGTCGATTATTTGGTAAGTCTTGGCCATCGCCGAATTGGCTTCGTGCAAGGCCATCCTTCAGCATGGAGCGCACTCCAACGCTTCGAAGGCTATAAGGATGGATTGACAAAAGCCGGGATTGAATTTGAAGCCGCCTTGGTGTGTGAGGGTGATTTCACCTCAGCTTGTGGCAAAAACGCCACCTATCGCCTGATGAACCAGCCCAATCCACCAACCGCAATTTTTGCCGCCAACGATCGCACAGCCATTGGCGTGCTTGAGGCAGCCAAAGAACTCAGCCTCAATGTGCCCCAAGATCTCTCGGTGATTGGCTTCGATAATATTCCCGAAACGATGCAAACCACGCCCCGCCTAACTACAATCGATCAATCGATTCGTGAAATGGGGTCGTTGGGCGTTCAACTATTAATTGATATGTTGCAAAATCGTGAATCGACTCAATTATTGCACACCGTGCCAACCCGCCTCGTTATTCGCGATTCCTGCTGGATGCTCAAACAATAATCACAAGCTGTGGCCTCGCTTGCTCAACAATATTGGAGTGTCGCATGGAAGAAGTTTCAGTCCAATCAAGTGCCGCTGATTTAATTGATGAACTTTTTCATGTGCTCCGTGATGTTGCCACTGCATCACAGGGCATTCATTATGCCCTCTATAGTTCATTGCCCAACGATCTATTATCACCAGATCAAGAGATGTTATTCAGCTTACTCAACTCGTATGACCGGAAATTAGCAGCCTATGCCGCTTTTGTGGATCAGTGGCGAAGAGCGCAAACCTCTGCTAATTCTGAGCTTGATCAATCACCCTCGTAGCGGTGCAATGGTTGGCAGGGTTAACTTTGGCAACCATTTAAAGCAGATGGGCGACCGTATTGGTCGCCCATCTGCTTATCTAGCTTGAGTATACCACGGCTGTCTAGGTGATAAAACGGCCAAACGGCGATTTTTTCTGCTCCGCCAATTCGCTACAATCTCCCCATTCATGCCATCACAAAACAGCTATTTTATTGGCATCAAAGGGGGCAAGCGATGGATTCCCACGTAATTACGTTTCAGGCGATCGATTCAAGCACACCCATGTTGGTTGGCGCAAAGGCCGCAAACTTAGCTGCGCTTACTCGCATCGCAGGCATTGATGTTCCTGATGGTTTTTGTATTTCGACTGAAGCCTTCAACAACTTAATTCGAACAACCCCAACCTTGAGTGAATTGCTTGATCAAGCAAACTTGCTCACGCTCAACGATCACCATCAAATTCGAGAGCTAAGCACAACCATTCGCCAGTTCATCGCATCAATCACGATTCCACCAGAGCTGCATACAGCGATCAGCCACATGCTAAGTAAATTTGGCCCAACCACGGCTTTTGCAATCCGCTCAAGCGCAACCGCCGAGGATTCCCCAACCGCATCGTTTGCGGGCCAGCACGATACCTACCTCAATATTATTGGCGAGGCAGCGATCATCAAGCATATCAAGCTCTGTTGGGCATCGCTCTTTACTGAACGCGCGATGATTTACCGAATCCAGCAGGGGCTTGATCAGCGCAACCCATCCTTGGCCGTCATTATTCAAACCATGATCTTGGCTCAGGTTGCGGGAATTATGTTTACCGCTGATCCAATCACAGCCAATCGGACGATTGTATCAATCGAAGCGAGTTTTGGGTTGGGCGAGGCTTTGGTTAGCGGGCGGGTAAATGCTGATAGCTATCGCATCCAAAATGGCAAACAGCTTGCAACAACCATTGCCACCAAGCAACTGGCAAGCTATCCAGTAGCGACTGGCGGCACACGAGAACAGCCTATTGAGACCGAACAACAACATCAACCAGCGCTGAACGATGCTCAAATCGCACAGCTTGAGCAAATTGGCAGAACCATCGAGCGACATTTTGGCCAACCGCAAGATATCGAATGGTGTCTCGTTGATAATGCATTTTATATTGTTCAGAGCCGTCCAATCACCACCCTCTATCCGATTCCTGAGGCTCACGATCAAAACAAGCATGTGTATATCTCGGTTGGGCATCAACAGATGATGACCGATACGATGAAACCTTTAGGATTATCGCTATGGCAGTTAACAGCGGTTCGACCGATGGTTCATGCTGGCGGACGCTTATTTGTGGATATCTTTGCAGATTTAGCCTCGCCAGCCCGAAGAATCAACATGATCAATGCCTTGGGTACGGCAGATCCGCTGCTTAAAGATGCGCTGATCAAGCTCATTGATCGCGGCGATTTTATCCCTGTCTTGCCTGATGATTCGCATAGCCCAACCCCCAGCAACCCAAACTCTGGTGAGGCTTCGCTGGAGTTTCAGTCCCAAATTGAAAACGATCCGACAATTGTTGCCAATTTGATCAAACAGAGTGAGCTAGCGCTCGCTATGTTAAAACAGAACATCGTAACGCAATCGGCAGCAACGCTCTGTGAATTCATGTTGCAAGACATCCAACAGCTTAAGCAGTATCTTATCAATCCCCAAAGCTTTGGGGTGATTATGACCGCAATGAATGCGGCAACATGGATTAACCAGCGAATGCAGCAATGGCTGGACGAAGTTAATGTTGCTGATACACTCTCGCAATCAGTTCCCAACAATATCACTTCAGCAATGGGGCTGGCGCTACTGGACGTTGCTGATGTAATTCGACCCTATCCAGCCATAATTACCTACCTAACAGCTACCAATAATCAGGCCTTTTTGGATGAGTTGCCTCAATTTGAAGGCGGCGAAGCAGTTCGCAAAGCAATTATGAACTATCTCAAAACCTATGGCATGCGCTGCACCGGAGAAATTGATATTACCCGACCACGTTGGAGCGAGAAGCCAGCAACCTTGATTCCGATGTTGCTCAATAACCTCAAAAGCTTTGAGTATGGCGCGAGCCAACAAAAATTTGAGCACGGACGACAGACAGCCTTGGATAAAGAGCAGGAGTTATTAGAACGTTTGCAGCAATTACCCGATGGCGCTCAAAAAGCTGCGGCAACCAAACGGGTAATCGATCTGCTGCGCAATTTGATTGGCTATCGTGAATACCCCAAATACCATATTATCAGTCGCTATTTTGTCTACAAACAAGCCTTACAAAAAGTAGCTGATCAGCTAGTTCAGACCAACGTGCTGCATGAGCCAACAGATTTGGATTATCTAACCTTTGACGAACTTTGCACCGCCATCAACAGCAAGCGCCTTGATTATGACCTTATCAATCAACGAAAGTCTGAGTATCGCCACTATCAACAACTAACACCACCACGAGTAATGACCTCTGATGGTGAGATTATAACTGGCAGCTATCAACGTGATCAGCTTCCAACGGGGGCACTGGTGGGCTTGCCAGTCTCAGCAGGAGTCATTGAAGGTCGTGCCCGCGTTATCTTAACCATTGAAGCAGCCGAGCTTGAAGCCGGAGATATTCTGGTCACTACGTTTACCGACCCAAGTTGGACACCATTATTCGTCGCGATCAAAGGCCTAGTCACGGAAGTTGGTGGATTAATGACCCATGGGTCGGTCATTGCCCGTGAATATGGGCTAGCAGCCGTGGTTGGGGTAGAGCATGCAACCAAGCTCATCCAAGATGGGCAACGGATTCGGGTCGATGGCACGGCTGGCTCTATCGAAATGCTTTAGGAAGATCATGACGATGTTGCGAATCTCGCGCAACATCGTCATATTTCAACCAAATTCAGCCCAGCGACCGAATGGCAAATGACACAGCCATGCTAGCATCAACTCAGTGCAGGATTGGCCTGTGCCACAGAATTCTAGGAGGTGCAATGAATCTCGTTATTCGGCAATATGCCGACCAAGACCGTGCCGCAGTCGTCGATCTTTCGATTCGCGCTTGGACACCAGTATTTGCCTCGATGGAAGCTGCCATGGATGCTGCGGTGTTCAAGCATTTCTACCCCGATTGGCCGACCAACCAGCAGCAAGCCGTCGAAACGGTTTGTGCCGCTGAAACCAACCAAACGTGGGTTGCCTTGGTTGAGGCACAAATTGTCGGCTTTGTGGCGACAACCTTGCATCAAACCAGTAGCATGGGCGAAATCGTCATGCTGGCAGTTGATCCCGATACTCAGCAACAAGGGATTGGCGCGACGCTAACCCAGTTTGCGATCGAGCATTTTCGCAATGTTGGTATGCAGGTAGCCATGGTCGAAACTGGCGGCGATCCAGGTCATGAGCCAGCTCGTCAAACCTATGCCAAACAAGGCTTTCGTTTGATGCCAATCGCCCGCTACTTTCAAGCCTTGTAATTAAAGGAGTACCTAATGCATTTTTGTTTTCATGGCGCATTACAACGCTGGCGCTAAGCATCTTCGGCTGATACCTGATCGTGATAGCCTGTAGGAAAGCGATCAGCCACCAGATTGAGAGCAATCCCATGCTCAAGCCATGCTTTAAGCCCAGCCAGAACCAAACAAAAACCTTCAGTTGAATCAACTATGTGTTTACTGATCGACTCCAGCGTCCCAGTAAACCCGCTTTCGCTTACCTCAAGATAAGTTGCCTCAGCAGGCTGCACTTGCAGCGACCATGCAACCTCGGTTTGACCATTGTAACTAGGCCATTTAATCACTAACTTGGTTGGTGGCTGCACCACAATTGGCGTTACCTCAGCCTCAACATCATACATTGCCCAGTGCCATATCACCGACTTGCCTTGCTCCAGCCGACCACTACCCGTGGTAAACCAAAATTTGCTGGTGATGTTCGGATCAATCAGTGCCTCAAATACCTGCTCAATTGGTCGGCGAATCAGCATCCCTGTTTTAGAATGCGGGTTTTGTTGGACATTCAACTCAAGCATGACACACTCCTAATCTATTCAACAGTCGCAATCTTAGTTAAATTATAGATCATTTGTTCGTAAAATACGACGAAGCTAAAGTAGCGTTAAGCGTAATTATTCGCGTTAAATACACAAAAGCGGCAGTCTTTACAAAGACTGCCGCTCCAAGTACCCGATAATGCAGGGTTATTCGGTTACTGGTTGGAGGCCAAAGCGTTTGGCAACTTCGGGAGTGATCAAGCCTAGCAAGGCATAACCAAGCCCAGTAATGATGATCCCTAGAACCAAGAAGCCAAGTCCAAGGGCCATTGCGCCGTATGAAGCACCAAAGGCCATTGCTGAAAGGCTCAATGAAGTGACAAGCCCAGCAGCCGTCAATTGGGTGTTGCGAGCCGAGTTGGCAACTGGTTTGCCATTGGCATCTTTCAAGGCTTCATCAGCATTGTTCGTGCCGACTGGTGCGCCATCGGGAAGAGCAAAGCGACCCATTTGAGCATACGATAGGCCTTGGCCACTTTCAGCAGCATGGTGTTGAATGATGTCGGCCATACTCAAAGCAGTTGCAATATCGGTCACTGGCGTATTCGGAATCGATGCATCTTCGGGTGTGGTAATTTGTTGAGCAGCAAGTTTGTCGCCAACAAAATCATTAATATAGATCCCAGCGCCGATTGTGCCAGCACCGCCTAACGCAAAGATGATACCGACGGCAACGACCAGTTTAGGAAATACACGTAAGGCTTTCATAACATCCCCCTGTTTTTGAATGTTGTTGAATATCGATCCGCTGCGTGAATGGTGTGTATCTGTATCGATTCGCTGTTCGAACGTTGTTTGTTATCGATGTATGCAGTATATGCCCAGCAGCACCACAATTAAGTTAAGAGACGACTACCACAGGAGAACACGTCACAATCCTTTAACCGATTGGTGCTTAATCATACATAGCTAGCTTGATCTCTTATAATCAGGCCATAAAATCGCCAATTTTAGCCCAAACAGGAGTTTCGAATGGATTGGCAAGCATGTTCAGAACGTGAATTGATCGCTGAGATTGATCACGAGTTACACCATCGTGCCCACGCCGCACTCAAGCTCTGGCAACTCATTGCTCCGCAGATTGAGCCTGCGCAACAAGCCTATGGCGATTTGCTGCAACGCTATTTAGAGCAAAATATAGTATTGGCCGAGGCAATCCATCAGTGGCTTTTGGTACAGATGGCTAAGCAAATTGCTGATTAATCGGTTAGTGCAGCAGGATCATTAATCATGCCCAAAGCTTTGGTTGCGATCGCTTGAAGCAGCTCACGTAATGCAGCAGGTTGTAGCACCACCACTGGAATATCAAGCTCCAGCAATGTAAAGGCGACCCATTCCAAATGCACAGCGGCGCGGCGCAACAGAACTCCCTGCGGCGTTGCTTCAAGCCGACCCATGGCTGGCGGAATAATTTGGCGGGCATGTTCGATAGTTGTTTTGAGCAGCACCTCAACCTCGTCAGGCTGATTGGCGGCGTTCAGGGCTGACTCTACAATCGCGACAATATCAATTGAGGCTGGCCGCTCGAAGCTTGAATCCAACAATCGCATCGCCTGAATGCGATCCAAGCGAAACACCCGCATAGCCCTGCGTAAATCGCAATAGCCCACCAGATACCAAGCGCCTTCGTTAAAAACAATTCCATATGGCGCGATCATGCGTTCAGTCATATTCTGTTGGGCAGACAAATATTCAAGTTGGATTGATTGACAGCGTTGCACCGCCAAACTCAATTGCATCAACCAAGCTGGCTCAATTCGCTGCGAACGGATATCAAGTTGAATACTGATGGCTGCTTGCAGGGCACGGGCATGCTGCACCAAACCAGCAGGCAATACCCGTTCGATCTTGGCCAAGGTGGTTTCAGCGATTGCTCGCTCAACCGGAAACTGCAATTCGCGAATTGTTAATAAACCTAAACTCAAGGCAAGGGTTTCTTGTTCGGTGAATAATAGTGGTGGAACTCGCTGGCCTGGCTTTAAACGATAAGCGCCGTAGATACCTCGTTCAGCCTCGACCGGAATCCCCATATCTTGCAGTTGTTGAATATAACGGCGAACCGTGCGCGGGTGAATTTCGAGCCGCTGAGCTAGCTCACTTCCACTCATTTGCTGGCGCGATTGCAAGAGTTCAAGCACACCTAACAGTCGGCTGGTTGGCGAATACATACGATTGCTCCAAATTAGGGCCAATAATGTCCTAATTTTAAATTATGCTCAATCTATCAGCAACTGATTCAAGGAGCAAGCTCATGGGATATGTACCAGTCGGTTATTGCACGGTTAACCCATTTATTATCAGCAACCAAGCCACCCAGCTTAGTGCATTTTTACAAGCAGTGTTTGGAGCACAGCCAGTTGAGGCAGCGCACACCATCGATACTGATGGTTTGGTGTTGCATTCAGAGCTTAAACTTGGCGATTCGACGTTGATGGTGGTTGATCGCAAGCCCGATTGGCCTTGGACACCCAGTTTTTTACAAGTCTATGTTGTCGATCTGGCCCAAACCTTGCAAACTGCTATAGCTCATGGTGCAACGATTGTGACCGAGCCAACCCCGATGTATGGCGAACTTTTCTCGCGTTTCGTCGATCCATGGCACAATCTTTGGTGGGTGTATCAATATATTGGAATGGATTCGTGGGAAGCAACTACTGATGAGGGTGAAACATGGGATACCCAATCGCTAGAGTTGAATTATATCCATCGTACCCTTATGCAAACCATGGCAGGGCTAGGCCAACCAAAGTAAGTATTGCGCTAAACTTGGTTAAATAAAAAAGACTGGCAGCTAGTTGCATTACTAGCTGCCAGTTAGGCTATTTAATCGCCTATTGAGGAATTGGCTCAGGGGTTGGGGTTGGGGTTGGATCAGGATTGATAATCGTTGGCTCAGGATCTTTGCCATAGGGATCGATAATCAACATGCCCAATTTGCCATTCAAATATTCACTCGTATCTGGGTTGTAGCCAATCAACAAGGTAGTAGCAGTAGTTCGGAATTTGATCATCGTTTGGCTTGAATTGGCATAGGTTGTATCGCCGTGAATCGTCGCATAGCCAGCATAAGGTGCTGATTGAGTAACTGGACAATTTTGAACCGAGCCAGAACATTGACCAACCGCCAAGCGAGTATCGCTGGTCAAGCGAAAGCGGCGAATTGTGTTGGTTTCAAACAAATCGGTAGTATGGCGATATTGCCATTGCAAATTGCCATATAAGCCATTGACGCTAACATTCATCCGCGCATCAGGATGGTATAAGAGCGGATGATTCCCGTTCGTGCTAAATTGCACCTGGGCGTAACTCCAAAAATCAGGGTAGCTCTGCAACAAATCGTTTGGCAGATCAAGTTCGCACGAAAGGTAGCCAGCGCCTTGAAAACGGGCGTAATCGGCTGGGCTGAAATCCACATTGCCAATCACGCTACATTCAATCGTGCTCATCAACAAAATTGGTGGATCTTGGCTCGGAATATCGGGTGTACCAAGCCGAACCAAACAACCATCAGCCGTCTCAAAATCCCAGACTGCCATCCAGGTATTTGGGGTTGAAAGGTCAACTCCGGCCAAACCGCAACCTGGCGGTGGGGCTGGCGTATCAGCCTTAGCTTGGTTAGGTTGATTGAACCAGAATGAACCTAACCCACAAACCAGCACTGTTACTATCAATACAAGCCGCATCTATAGCCTCCCTAATCGCATTTGAATCACTAGGGTTTCAGTATAGCGGGCTTGTGGCTCAAAAAAGTCTCAGATTGCACCCAAAAAGTCTCACGTAGGGTAAAACGAGCCAACCAGCGGCTGCTTTAGGTTATCGAGGAGTGTAGAATGGCGCATGTACTTAACCCAATCTTACGCACAGTACTCAATCAATTTGATCAGCCAGCCCAACTTGGCAGCATTCAACCCTTGGCAACACCAGCCTTACTTGGGCAATGGTACGATTTATTTGGGGCACATCCAAGCGAACGTCAACGCGGCCAGATTATTCAGCTGGTGGTGGTTTATGCCTTGTTGGGTGATACCCACATTCGCCCCGAAGACCCGCACGATTTAGCTGAACTATTACAACAACTTCGCGCGGGCAATCGCGATCAACGCTTGATTTACTGGCGCTTTTTGCATGAACATAAACTCCCAGTCCATGTGCTAATTGACCAACTGGGTTTAGCCAAGGCTACCTTTCATCGCGATATGAAAGATCGTTTGCCATTAATTTTGGATCAAGCTGCTGATTGTTTATTAAGCATTTTACAACCTGCGCTGCAACTAGAACGCCCACCAGTACCAAACCACTTGTATGGTCGCAGCCAATGGTTGGCCGAAGCGCAAGCGTTGCTCAACCATCAACGCCATCTTTGTATTATTGGGGCACCTGGCGCGGGCAAAAGTGCTAGCGCCGCAACCCTCGCTGCTGCTTGGCAAGGCCCAGTCTTTTGGCTCACCTTACTCCCCGATTTGAATGATCAGATCGAAAGTTGTTTGCCCTTGATTGGGGCATTTCTCCAACATCATGGAGCCTACAACTTGGCCCAACATTTGGCAATCGAAGGTGGTAAGTTAAATAGCAACGTGGCGTTAGGCCTGATTCGGCGCGATTGTGCCAGTTTACCAGCAGCCCCCTTATTTTGCCTTGACCAAGGCGAGGTTATGTTAAGTCAACCTCAGCATAGCGCCTTACACTCATTTTGGCGGGCCTTAGCGGCAATTCCCAATTTGCATCTGCTAATTATTGGTAACCAGGTTTTCAGCAATGATCTGCCAACGCTTACGTTGGAGCCATTGGATAGCGCAGGCTTGCAGGCATGGTTCAATGCGAGCACCGCCATTCAGCCCGATTACCCATGGGAGCAATTTCTTGCGCTAATTGCAGGCAATGCTCATCTCATGCGGATCGTGATGGTCTTAATTCAGCAAGAACCGAGCTTGGCAGCGATTTGCGCGATGCTGGCGGCCCATCCAAGCGTTGGCTATTTAATTGAGCGAATTATCACCATGCTCAGCCCCAACGCCCAGCAACTATTAACGGTGTTGGCCAGCTTTCAGCAACCAGTGCCACGCAGTTTATGGCCAACCAAAGATCTACAACAGCTTGAGCATTTTGAATTGCTACAAACTGGCTATCACGATACACTTGAGCTTTGGCCATTGCTGCGCAAACACTTTTGGCAACAATTGAGCAATGAGCAACGCCAGCCATTGCATGAACACGCCGCCCAAGTGCATGCAATGCTCGGCCAATGGACGCTGGCCGCCGAACATGCGATTGCCGCTGGGGCATATAGCCAAGCCATTATTTGGTGGTTTCCCCAACGGCATAATGAAATTCGCGCTGGCTACTTTGGCCGTATGCTGCATATGCTGCAATTAATTCCACTTGATCAAGTACCAGCCCGCGAGGCCCAAACTTTAGCGATTGGCCAAGCCGAGTTAGCCCGATTTACTGGAAACTACGATCAGGCGCGGGCTGGTTTAACGGCGGTATCCTACACGGGCAGCGATTCAATTCGTGCCTATATTCGCCAATTAGAAGGCGATTTATGGGAGGCTCAAGGCTACATCGAGCAAGCAATGAGCAGTTACGAGCGGGCGATCACGATTTTAGATACTAACCAGCAACATCAAGAAGCAATTTTACATGTTAAACGCGGCTTGATGCACCTGAACCATGAGCGTGATTTTGCAGCTGCGCACTTAGCCGCTACCAAAACCCACTTTATTGCGGCGTTACTCAGTGCTGAAATTGCCGATGAAGAGGGCAATTATGACTTAGCATTGCAAGGCTACCAAACGGCGCTCGATCATGCTTGCACCCTCAACGATCAGGCCTTACAAGCACGGGCGCATGCGAGTTTAGCAATTGTCCATGCTCGTCATGAACATTCTGAGGCAATTGAACATTTCAATGTTGCGATTCGCTACTACCGTTCGATTGGCAACGATGTGCGAGTTGCCCGCAATCAAAGCAACTTGGCCTACTTTTTGGTGGCAATCAACCAACCGAATGAGGCGATTACGCTCGCCGAGCAAGCCTATAGTTTTTTCAAACAGATTAATTCACGTTTTTGGGTTTCGTTAAACGCCATGACTCTAGCCGATGCTCACTTAAGCCTTGATCAATACCCAACTGCCGAGCAATATGCCCAAGAAGTGCTTCACTACGAAGAAACCGGCCATGTTCCTTTTGGCGTGTATATCTTAGGTCGAGTTGCAACCCTCAAACACGAATTTGAGCTAGCCGAACGCTATCTACAACAAGCGATCCAACTAAGCCAAGCCATCCAAGATCGGTTTATCGAAGCGCGGGTTTGGCGCGATCTTACCAAGCTCTTGCATCAAACTCAACGTCATGGCGAAGCGAAACTGGCCATCAAACAAGCCTGCGATGTATACCAACAATTGGGCTTGAGCAAAGAGCTGGATCGAACGCTACAATTGGCCCAAGGCTACAATTTGCAATTAATTGCAGGCTAGGCTTGATTAACTATCGAAAGCAGGTGGGTTTGTATTATCCACCTGCTTCTGTCAAATTAATTCAAAGCAATCTAACTACTACCACAGGCGGTTCCAATTTGACATGCCTACTAGATCGTGCTATAATCCTAGCGCCTTAGTAAACAAGGCAAAAATAAATGTGGTGGCTGTAGCTCAATGGCAGAGCGCCTCACTGTGGCTGAGGATGTTGAGGGTTCGAGCCCCTTCAGCCACCCCATTCACACAATACCCTGATTGTTACGATCTTAAGTGGTCAAAACAATCAGGGTATTGTGTTATATGCGAATTTTATTGAAAATAATCGTAGCGAAACATTACTCAATATGTATTATGATTGTAGTAACCGTCACCGCAATCCATTTCAATCAATACTTGGGAAACCAGAGGCGGTAAATGGGACAACAGACATGCTTAGTCTTTCGATCAGCAGAAGAATTCAATCTCAGCCTAATAGCACAGAATCAAACTTGCAACGCTAGCCATATTTCGGTGATAGCTAGTCAAAAAATGGCACATGCCGCGCGATCCCTTTCCAAAGGGATAAACTACGTTTTTTCACCGATGTTTGTAAGGCAGAATGGCCGTTAATGGGGCAGATTCAAGGGGACCGCGCAAACCGTTCATTTTAGCGCCTTGCAAAGCCCTAAAAAATAAGGTATATTCGAAAGACCTCAATCCTCTTTGGGGGATTAAAACAGCCTGCGCGGTCGTTGCCACAACAGGCAAACCCCAAAATTCGAAAGACCTCAATCCTCTTTGGGGGATTAAAACTCGTTTGCCTTCGAGGGCTTCAAACTCGGCGCGGGATTCGAAAGACCTCAATCCTCTTTGGGGGATTAAAACGCGTTCTATGCCTCTGAGGGATTCAAGTACTCGCACTTCATTCGAAAGACCTCAATCCTCTTTGGGGGATTAAAACCGGAAGCATGCCCGCCATCCCGCCAAGTCCACCTGACCCATTCGAAAGACCTCAATCCTCTTTGGGGGATTAAAACCCATTCCCATCTAAGAAAATACTGACCATAGCGCTTGAGATTCGAAAGACCTCAATCCTCTTTGGGGGATTAAAACCGCCGAAAACCTCATAATCATCAGGATAGGCGGAATTCGAAAGACCTCAATCCTCTTTGGGGGATTAAAACCTGTTTCAGCGGGTTTGGGTCAAACCCATCTGCAACAACGATTCGAAAGACCTCAATCCTCTTTGGGGGATTAAAACTATGCCGGACAACCCGAATTGGCTGTCCCCTGCGCGGCAAATTCGAAAGACCTCAATCCTCTTTGGGGGATTAAAACGGCAACTCCATCAAATCGCCACGAAGCTAACTTTGTTGCATTCGAAAGACCTCAATCCTCTTTGGGGGATTAAAACAAAACGAAATCGCCTTGCAGGCAGGCAGTGTTTTTCCAAATTCGAAAGACCTCAATCCTCTTTGGGGGATTAAAACTCTCTTACCGGAGCTCAATCAATATTGACTACGTTGTTGCATTCGAAAGACCTCAATCCTCTTTGGGGGATTAAAACCCTGGATAGGCTTCGCATCGGCAATGGCCAGTGGCTATTCGAAAGACCTCAATCCTCTTTGGGGGATTAAAACAATGTATTACCCATGAATGCTTCAGCTTTCTTTATAGATTCGAAAGACCTCAATCCTCTTTGGGGGATTAAAACGGCCAAGAAGATAGCATCTTGAAACTGTGGCTGTTGGATAATTCGAAAGACCTCAATCCTCTTTGGGGGATTAAAACGCCACAAAGACCGCCCAAACATCTTCATTGCCTCTGAGGATTCGAAAGACCTCAATCCTCTTTGGGGGATTAAAACACTTCACTAACCCGTTCCCATTGTGCGAGCTTCCAAACCATTCGAAAGACCTCAATCCTCTTTGGGGGATTAAAACTCATCAAAACCATAACACCCGCCGATGGTATAGTTTATTCGAAAGACCTCAATCCTCTTTGGGGGATTAAAACGATCATTATCGTTAGATTTGCGAAATAAATTAGATTCTATATTCGAAAGACCTCAATCCTCTTTGGGGGATTAAAACGGCTTTGTAAAACCTACGGTCTCAATTAGCACAACTCGGATTCGAAAGACCTCAATCCTCTTTGGGGGATTAAAACGTCGATGCGCTCCACTCGCACGATCTCATGGTCTTGGCCATTCGAAAGACCTCAATCCTCTTTGGGGGATTAAAACCATTACGACATAGCGATCGGTTTTCAATGATGTATTAAGCCATTCGAAAGACCTCAATCCTCTTTGGGGGATTAAAACAATCCAGTGCGGCGCACCGACCGACTGCCGAAACAGCGCATTCGAAAGACCTCAATCCTCTTTGGGGGATTAAAACGCTCATTGCCGCCATTCTACCGTGGCCTGCATCTGAATTCGAAAGACCTCAATCCTCTTTGGGGGATTAAAACTGAAAAACCAAAATTCGACCCACGCTGGAACTAGCGACGATTCGAAAGACCTCAATCCTCTTTGGGGGATTAACACCCCAATAGCTGTCAGGAACGTCACCATGGTAATTGGCGCGTAAGATTCGAAAGACCTCAATCCTCTTTGGGGGATTAACACTAAGTGCTATGGGTAAAATTAGCTTGCCATAGCCCAAAATAGAATATAACCGTAGTGTAACCATCCTAAAATTAACATCGATCACCCCGACAAGCGTCATTTAGAGCGCAGTTGGGGTGATTTTTATTGTATCCTGCTCCTCACTCGATCTGATGCAGTAACCATGTTCGTCCAAAAACGCTCCTCGCCCAAATAATCCAAATCCCGCGCAGATTAGGGCGTTTGCAGGCCTGCAATCTCAGCTTGACATCCTCGTGCCAGTTGCTATCATGTGCAACTAAATGGTTGCACATGATAGGAGTAGTGAATGAATCATCCAATCAATAGCCGCACCCGCTGGCTCAACGCCCCTCGCGCGGTCGTTTGGAATGCCCTCACCGAGCCTGCCACGATCGGCTCATGGCTGTTACCACCAGCTCTTGGTGCACAACTGATCTTGCTTGACGATCAGCGGATTGGCAGTGCGCTTGGGGGAATGACGATCCCGTTTCTTCAGCTCGACGTGATTGAACCCAATCGGCAGCTTATATGGCTGGGTCTCCCTGATCGCCTCTACCCAATCCATTTTAGCCTAGCTGACCATGCCGATGGAACCGAAGTCGTTGTGACCATGCAACCTTCCACCGCCCAAATCAATCATCCGCAGGCTGATGCGTGGGAGCAGGGGTTAAGCAATCTGCAAGCGGCAATTGCAGGCGAATCACTCCCTTTCCCTGATGGCTTTATCGCCAAATTACTGGGCTTTCGCCATGAAGCCGTGACCTTTACCCTTGAGCGGAGCATTTGGATTGCCGCTACACAGCAGAAGGTCTGGAATGCCGTTACCGACCCACAAGCCTATGCAATCTGGTTTTCGCCAAATTCTACTTGGGAGTTGACGAGCCTCGAAGAAGGGGGCAAGCTTTTTGTCCGTGATCCGGAAACGGGCGGGGAACTCTATACACAAATTATCGAGGTGCTTGATCCCATCCAGCGCTTCGTTTTACGCACCGATGCCGCCACCCTGGGCGCAGCAGAACGCACCGATTATCGCTTACACACCGAAGAAAATGGCACGCGCTTGACGATTATCAATACCGGCTATACCGTACTTGGTGAGACCGAACGCGCTACGAGCATGGAACAAAATTCGATTGGCTTTGGTATGATGCTTGAGAATATCCAAGCCTATCTCGAAGAACAGCCACTTCCCTACCCATGGGGTTTCTAGACCGCACCGCAGGAATCGCCGCAACGAGCCTGCATCCATAACAACCGAAACTGGAGGCAGGCATGCTGAGCAATTCAACCACCCGTGAAGTCCACGCCATTTTTGCCGCATTAGGTGATCCCATTCGGCGCATGGTGATTGAATATATCGCAGCACATGGGCCACAAACCGCCACCCAGCTGGCAACCCAGTTTCCCATCAGCCGCCAAGGCGTGCTCAAGCACTTAATTATCTTGAGCAACGCCGGGCTGGTGGTCGTTGAACAGGCTGGCAAGGAAAAGCGCTATCGTCTCGTTCCGGCAGCATTTGGCTCAATTGAACAGTGGGTTGCGACGTTGAGCATCGTGTGGGATGAACGGCTCAGTCGCCTCAAACAGATGCTCGAAGAGTAGGTTAAAACCCAGCAACAGCGGGTAGGATTATCACTCCCGCCCGCTGCTGATCGAAAGTGCTGCCTCACCAAATAACGTGAAATGAAATCCCTTCGCGTTCTTCGCAAATCAAACATTCACCCAGATGAAGCATGGGGTGCTTAGTTTGAGTGCCTCGCCCTCGCCTCACACGCATCAGCAAACGCCTGCAAGCGTGCATCAAGCCGATAGTCAAGCCGATAACCACGCCGAATTGAGCCATTAATAATTCGCATTGCAAATTCTTCAGGATCGAACGGGATAACCAAATAGTGGATATAAAATACTGAAGGATCAATGTAAGAATCAAACACTGCTTCTTTTTTCCAGCCCCGCTCTAGCAGCATATAGATATTCAAACCTTGATGTTGGTCAGCTGGAAGTTTTAGTGGAGTATCGCCCATATACCAAATAAGCACTTGCACAGATTTAGGCTCAGAATCAGCAGGAATCGCATCGAGCAGCACTAACTCGCCACCTAAGATCGGGCACACGCTTTGCACAGCTTCGATTAATTGAGGGTCATAAGCGCCATACAAGCCAATGTGCAAACTCATCGACAACTCCCAAACTCGATAAAATATCAATTAATGCAGCAGTGGAATAGCTATAGGCTGATGGCGCTAGCTCTCGAAACATTTTTAGGATCTCAAGAATTCCGATAGCCCATAGCCTATAGCCTTATTTCGTGTTCTTCGTGGCCTTCGCGGTTTCGCCCTTCGTGCGCTTCGTGCCCTTCGTGGATCAAATATTACTGTGGTGCATCGGCGAGCACAAAAATATCTAAATCGCGATCGCTATTGATCAATTTGGTTAGCAACGAGCCGCCCCGCAGCTCGTCCCAACGTGAGCGCACAGGCCGTCCAATAAAGATACCAGTTGCATGCTGCTCATGGGCCACTTGCAACATCGCTGCCGCTACATCTTTTTCCTCGATAATCACCACTTCATGGCACAACTCTTCGGCATAATCGAGATGTTCACGCGCTGCCAAACGATAGCCACTTGAGCCACCACCAGGCGGGCGAATATGTACCCCAATCAGCAATGCACCCATCCCATAGGCCAGGTCGGCGGCGCGTTGCAGTAAATACATCGCACTGGGATTAAAGCCAATGCCCACCAGCCAACGCGGGCGTTCGGCGCTATCGCTCAAAGGGCGGCGAATTTCCAGCAAGGCATGAGTTGCAGCACGGAGTTGATTGAGCACATCAAGCCGCAGCGCAGTCTGACGGGCCTGCTCAGCATCGGGTGGCGCAAGCAAAATGCCCTCATCCAACTGACGAATAATGTCGGTTGGCTCAGGGTCAATCAACACTAGCTCGCTGGCCTGCTCCAAGGCACTTTCAGGGATAACCGGACTAGGCGTGACGTTGGTTAGGCGGGTAAAAATTGGCGCAATTGTGGTCAGGTTATAGGCATAAATCGTTGACCACACCGCAATTCCAGCCATACGCAATTGCTCAACCAACTGCAATGGCTCAATCGGCTGATTGGGCAGGCCATGTTGATGGGCTAAATTACCTAGCACAATAATTTGGGGCGGGTCGTTGAGGATTGTTGCTAGATCAAGCGCCTCAATTCGTTGATTGTTCTGGCGCTCATAAATTAACGGTAAAGGCCGCAAACCACGGGCAAAATCGCATAAATAGTCGCTCGAAGCATTAAAGGCAATCCCAACATCATAGCCTTGTGCCGCTAACAACTGGGCATCGGCCATCAAGCGTCGGGTGCAGCCAATGCCTGGCGCTAAGCTCAAATAAATGCGATGTTCGCCATAACGGTATGAAGCGGAATCAGATCGCATGGAGACCTCATTGGCATGAATTGAGCTTTATTATACTCGCTGCGTCAATCGCGTGCCAAGAGCATTTCAGGCAAAACTCGTACCACTATCGGGCGGCCTCGCAAATCGCGTTGGCCATAGAATAAGGCCCGACCAGCCTCTAACTGTTCAACCTGCTTGGCCAAGGTCGGGTTAGCTAAGCCAAAGCCCAGCAAAAATGCCCCAAAAAAGATCGTAAATGCGCCACCAAAGCTATAGCCACTGGCAAAAGCCAGCACTGCCCAAATCACCCAGACCCAAATTGGCAAGGGCTTCATATCAGGCAAGGGCTGAAAATCGCGGGCGGTTTCAGCCTTCAGCAAACGTTCGCGCAGTTTACGCCAATTAATTTTGGTTTGGTAAAAATAAATCCCAACGGGAATGACCACGCTAATTGCCAGCATACCCAGCAAATCATTCAGCTTAAAGCCAAATTGGCTAATTTCTGAGCCAAGAAACAGCAAGCCAAGTGCGATCAAAACACCACCAGCAATACTCAGCCAACGCCCAACTTGGCGTAATTGTTCAGTCAAGCGCATCGTGTCTCCTATGGTTGTACTTGGTAGATGATCCAGCCATCGGCTTCATAAACTTTGCTGGCAACCTGTTCAAGCAAGCCAATATTGGCCTGTGGATAGGCTTTTTGCTCGTTTGGCCCCCACACCACATAATCGACCCGCTGGCGAGCCAAAACTTCGCGCAGTTGATTGATATCGGTGGCATTGTAAATGGCACTAATATCGCCTTGACGCTGACTAACTTGCTGGTTTGCATCGGGCTGTTTGCTGCGCCATAAACCTTCATGCGAGCCTGGCCAAGCTAATAAGGTTGGCCGACCACTCAAGGTTGCTAACTCACCACCATCTTGATAACTGTTGCCTGGAGCAGTTGCCAAAACGCTATCGATCGAAGTATTGGTTTGGAGCCAAAGCGCTGCCTTGCGAATCGCCTCGGAGAAATACGCTGAACTTTCCACTGCATCAAGTTTCGCACCACTCGCATCCCACGAGGGCGAGGTTGTAGGGTTAAGCACTGAAATTGGGTAGACCAACGCCCCAGCAAACAGCAAACCAAACAGCGGCAACCACAGCGCATTCGTCCAGCGTCGCCATTGGGCATTGCTCAACAAACCCCAAATACTGCTAGCAGCCGCGATTCCCAACAGCACCCAAGCTTGATAATAGACCTTGAAAATCGTGTTCATGCGATTATCAAAAATGTCGCGCAGATAGATAAAATCGACGACGACAATAATTAATGCCGCCAAACCAACCAATACCAAGCTAAAGCTTTCGGCATCGCGCTGATTGCGTTGCCACGCCGTTTGCCAACAGATCACGGCAATCGGCAAAAAGACAATTGCGGGAATTCCAACAATCAAACCCAGCAGTAGCACTGCACCAGTCACGGCCCATAATTGCCAAACTTTGATTGTGCGGCTGAGCCAAGCAATAATTGGCACTAAGAACAAGCCAAAAATCGCCACTAAATCAGTCCAGCCAGAATGATCACGGGCGGGAGCCATAATTTTGCCCAAGCTCCCAATAATTGGAATACTGGCAAATGGTTCGGGCACGTTATCACGGCCCGCAAACGAGCTAAATGTCAACAGGAATGGCATATACAACAAGGCTGCCGCCAAGACCACTAAACCAACTTGGCCTGCAAGCTGTAGCCAATCGCGGCGGGTTGGTTGCGGCGTATGACTCCGCCACAAGCCAAGCAAACCCAAGGCATACAACACACCAAAGGTCGGAGCATCCCACGAATTAGCTGCATATAAACCGCCAATCACCAAGCCAGCCATGGCCAATTCCAGCCAATCCTGCTTGGGGAAACGCACCATCGCTGGCCGGACAAAAATCGCCAAGGCCAAAGCAATCGCTAGCAGGGTCAGCGGAATCGACAAAACGTGCGGGTGCATATCGGCAAGGTAAAAGCTGAAGAAGGGAAATTCGGTAATAATCTCGCGCTGATGCATGCCAAGCCGTTGCTGATTATCGATAATGATCATGGTTTCTTGATTATCATCGAAGATTGCGCGTGATGGCGGCCAAGCCTCAAATTTCTCGCCCATTGATGGCAGGGTCGAGCTTTTGGAGATGCCAGTATTTTCAGATTTTAGCGTATTCGAATCGACGGTTGCAGGCTGAATGCCTTGTAGTGCCTGCCACAAGACTGAAACTCGTTGGCTATCGGTTAGCTTATTGACTTCTGGAGAATTGACGATCTTCTGTAAAGCGCCAATTTGGTTGCCCGCAAACAGCACCAACACACAGGCAAACAAGCCTAATGCACCAATCGCCACTAAGCGCAACCGTGATAGTAGATACTCACGCCACCACAAACCCGCCATGGTCGCAACCAAACCAGCAATCCCAAGGCTGGCTAAGCCAATAATGGTGGCCAAACCAAGATTAAACGTTTCGCCAATGGTTGCCCCGCTGAGCACGCTCAACACACTGATCAGCACATAGCCAAAATAATAATAATTAACGCTAAATCCGGCTAGCCATAAATCGCTTGGCGGATAGCTAGGGCTATTCAGCACAGCGCTAAACAGCATCGCTTCCATCGGTTTTTCGGTGCCATGAATCCCTGAGCCATACATTCCATGCAAACGCAACTGAATGCCCAGCCAAAAAACCAAAGCAAACAGCAACTCATAGGCCAGCCATTGCGGCCAATATTGGCGAATTGCTGCCAGCAAACGGGCTTTATCGAACGGTTGTTGCACAAACCAACCGAGCGTGCCCAGGCCAATTAAGCCCAAGCCAACCGTCACCCCATCGAAGCCCGAAAGATTGAGCATAGCGCCCATCCAAGCGATCCATGCAACAACCAACAAGCCCAGCGCTTTGCTCCATGCCAAGCCCCGCCCTGGCAAATGCCCAAATAGGCGCATACTCAACGGTAGCGCCAGAGTTCCAATTAAAACGATGCTTATCCACCAAGCAATCATAACAACTCACTATGGCAGATTCTTCAAGCGCTCCTGCGCCGAACCTACCCACAAGCCCTCGGGCGGGGCAATACTCAAATAGGTTTCGTATTCGCGGCGAGCTTCGGCGTTATTGCCTTGCAAACGATAGACTTCGGCCAGATGGTAGTGCGGGTCGGCAAATTGGCTATCGGCAATAATCGCTGCACTAAATTGTGCCGCCGCTGCATCAAGTTTGGTACGGTCAAGCTCGGCCCAAGCAAAATAGCCTTGACCAAGTTTGGTTTGGTTTTGCGGGGTTGGCCCAGCATTATAGGCTTGTTCATAGGCCAATACCACTTGATCGTAGCGTTTCAACGAGAGCAATACATCGCCCAAAAGATGGTGCAAGCCAATGTCGTTGGGGTGCACATCGGCAGCGCGACCCAAAATCGCCGCCGCGCGATCAGCCTGCCCCGCTTGCCACAATTGCTTGCCCGCCTCGAAAGCATAGCCAGCATTATTGGGGTCGCTCTCATACAAGGCTACCGCTGCTTCAACTTGGTTGCCCGCCTGATCAATCGGCGTATTTGGCACAACTGGCGCTGGCACAACTCCATCACGCCATTGCATCGCCAATTCGCGTAGTTGCGGTGTAGTTTTATAAATCGTAACACTATTATTTTGATAAACTTGCTGCACCCCAGCCATCGTTACAAATTTATCAACGCCCATCGGGTCGCGCAGGCGCTCAATTTGGCCAACATACACATAATCTACGCCATATTTATTGAGCAACCATTGAGTGCGCAACACATCAAGGCTACTGTAAATCTCCATCACATCGCGGATGCGTTGATCAACCAATGGGCCAGGCCGTTGCTCACCAGCGTGCAGAGCGCTGATCACGGTTGGCAAGCCAGTATTGGCGGTGATTCGTACCCCAAAGGCGCGATAAAATTCTTGCTCCGATTGCAGCAAAATTTCGGTGCCAGTGATATTTTCGGTGATCCAGCGAATCGCAGTTAAATCATCGGCCAAATTGACTACACCATTGTTAACGCTATATTCGGCAGTTTGCATATAGGCCAAACCATCGAGCGTCAAGCCTTGCAAGGGCTTGTCGAAGCGCATGCCAACGCGGCTGAGTGTGCCAAAAATTGGGAAGAACAGCGCCAGCACTACCCCTGCACTAACCGCCGTTTGCCAGCTATATTTGGCAACCCGCGAGGTACGTAAAGCTGAGGCAATATGCGGCAAGAGTAAGGCCGCACTCAACGCCCACAAGACCCAAACTTGATAGCCAAACTTGAAGACTGTGTTCATGCGCTCGGAATCGCCCGGGCCACCTTCCCACGAGCCTGGCGCAAGGTGATCGCGGATGAAAATCAGCTCAACACCCAAGGCTACTAAGCCGCCAACCAAGCCCAATACAATCGCCCAACGCGCTGAGGGCGAGGCCACGCGATTGATAAAGCGCCGAATTAAGCCCGCCAACACTAGGCCAATCACCAAACGCACCGGAATACCAGCACTGAAAATTGGCTTGTAAATCGTCGCCAGATCAGGCAATGCTGAAGGTTCAGTAATCGCGCTCTTGGCGGCATCGCTGCGGGTCAAGAAATAGACGATCACGGCGGCGGCGGCCAAACCATAGCCAATCAGCCAACGCCCGCGTGTCGCCTTAACCCAATTCCAGAATGGAGTTGGCTCAGCCCGTTTGAGTGGTAACAACAACCAGGTTGTGATGACCAGCAAAAACAGCCCATAAATCGCCAACCATGGCACTAACGCCGTGCCCACTCGAATTGGCCAAACCCCACCAACCGGAGCTTTGTAGCTGCCCAAGAATGGCGCATACAGCAGCAACCCAAGCGCAACCGTCGCCACGCCCAGCAAACTATAGCCCAGCGTCGCCCACCAACGGCGTTGCGGTGCTTGCCAACCACGCGCCATCAAGCCAACAATCAGCACCAAGCCATAGGTTGGCACATCCCAGGCATTGGCTGCCGCCAGCGAACCAACTGCCAAGGCCGCCAAACCAAAGGCTGGCAATTGTCGGCGCAAACGTCGTCGTCGGCTCACTTCCCACGCCAAGGCCACCACCAGCAAGGTAATTGGCAAAGCAATCAGGTGCGGGTGCAAATCGGCAAAAATGACGCTCCACAGCGGAAATTCATTAATCGTATTCAGGCCATCGCTAACCGTGACCCGACTTGGCCCCCAGAACCATGGCACGCCGCCAGCTAAGCGTCGCGTGAAGTTTTCGCTTGTGCCATTGGACAACGCATCGCTGATCATCATAGCTAAGTTGCTGTCACCATCGAGCGGAGCACAGGCGATTTCGCGACCTTCGCCGCCCAACTCGCAGGCCTGCCAAGCTCGCACTACCCCGCCAATTCCGGTTGAGGTGCCAATTGGCAATACGCCGGCTAAATTGCCGAGCAAGGCCACCGCAACCAAGGCCATCGCCGCGACTTTGAGCCGCCGCGTAACCACCAAGCCCACTACCCAAGCGCCAAGCCCGATCAATGCGCCAACCGTGGCAACCGCCAAGTTGAAGCCAATCGCCGAGTTGAGGCCAAAGAGTTTCATGGGCAAGGCCATCAGATACAGGCCATAGTAGTAGTAGTTGATCGTGCCTTGCGAATAGAAGGGATCAAGCGGTGGCATGTTGGGCGAACGCAGCACCGCATTCAAGAAGCCAAATTCAAAGGGCTTTTCGCCGCCCCAGTAGGGATGCCACAAATCAGGGTTGGCAGCCCGAACCAAGGTCCAAACCGCAAACAAGCTGATAAATAGCACTTCGCTGATGATAATTGCTCGCCGTTGTTGTCGCCATGTGGTGCGAATCCGTTGGGCTGCGCCAAAATACCAAGCCGCCAGCGCCAAGGCCGCCAACATTGCCAAACCAACAATCACGCTGAGCCGCGTCCATTGCCAAAAGCCCAAGCTGGTTGGCAACCAAATCAGCCAACCAAGTAGCAAAATACCTGCAATTTTGCTGGCACTCCAAGCCGCCGCTAACGATGAACGCAAGGCTTGCGCCACAATCGGGAAGGCCAACAAGCCAACAACTTCAAAAAACAGCAACCACAAAATCACTGCCGCCGCTTGATTTTGATTGATCCAAGCCCAATCGGCGAAGCCATCGACTCGTGGAGTTTCGACTTTATTGTCAACGGTTGCTTGGGGCAAGGGCTTTTCGGCCATGCTAATCGCGGCAACTGGATTATCGGGCGGAATACCAGGCAATTCGACTGGTGGCAAGGCAGTTGGCGCAGCAACTTTCGCATCAGTGCGCAGGTAGATTTGGGTTGTGCCGCTATCATAACCAACGCGCCAGCGCCCCGAAGCTTTAAGTTGCTCGAAAACTGGCAACAAATCGCCATACACTGCGCGTTCCAAACCGCCAAGGTAAATCACGCTCACGCCATAGCGATCAAGGTAATTTTGGGCAGTATTAGCATCAAACGCGGTATAAATTTGCTGAATGATATTTTTGCGGTTGGCGATAATGCCTGCTGCTTCGGCGGGCGCACGTTGCTGGTTCTGATGCCCATCCCAACCAATCAAGGTTGGCAGGCCAGTCCAGGTCGCAATTCGGCTGTTCCAGCGATAGGCTGAGGTGCTAGCTTCGAGCACGGTTGGAGTGCCCTCAATGTTCGCTCGCATCCAACGAATTGCCGCCGCATCATCTTTAATCGCAATTTCGCGATTTTCGACCCACGTCGCGCCTTCCATCCAAGCCATGCCATCAAGCCCACGCGGCGCGTCGGCCACATAGCGATCGGCCACTTTGGCTTGGGTGGCGGTGATTGGATAGACCAAAGCACCCAGCACCAACAAACTAGTAACAGTTGCCCACGAAATGCGCAACGGAGCTGCCAAGGTCGAACGCACAACGCTACGAAAGCCGCTCAAGGTCAATGGCACAACGCTGGCAGCCGCCAAAGCCAACAGTGCCCACGCCTCGTAGCCAAATTTAAAGACCACATTCATGCGGCCAGCACCAGGCAGCACAATCGTTTCGGTCAAGAGCAAGAGCAAAATGCCAGCACTGGTCAAGGCCAATGGTACAACTTCGCGCCGTCGGGTGCGGCCAGCCAAGGCGCTCCACAACAGCGCAATACTAAAGATCGCTAACGGTAACAAAATGAAAATCGAAGCCGCATGTTGATTAATTGGCTCCATAATCAAATTATTAAATAACGTTGGCGGATTCCCAAGTTCAATTCCATCAGCCATGACGCGACGAAATCCGCGCCGAGAAATAAACCAAACTGTAGCGCCAACAAGCCATGTGGCAGCAACGATTAAACGCACAAGAATTTGCCGATACGACCAAACTCGTCGCGACAGCAGCAACATCCATGGAATCAAAATCCAGAACCACAGACCATAGAGCACCGTAAATTCGCGAATGCTCATGCGTTGATCGTTAGTCAGCAATTGGGGTTTGCCATAATCGCCGGTTGCCAAATAGCGGTTGAATGGCGACCAAACCAGGGTCATCACCACAAACAGGGCGATTGGCGGGAGCACAATCCACAGCCAACGCTTGGGCCAAGCCACAGTGCGGCTTTGCTGCCAGCCGACCACCAGCAAGGCAACGGCAGATAGTGCGAGGCTCAGCGGGTAATCCCAAACATTGGTCGCTTTGAGTGCGCCAACCAAAATGCCTAGCGCCACGCTCCAACCAGCCAAGGCTCGACCTGAAATCGTTGGTGCTTTGTACAAGCCAACTAAGCCGAGCAATAGCAAAACGAGCAGCGAAAGCCCAATAATGTGGGCATGCAGATCGCCATATAAAAACGAGAAGAAGGGAAATTCGCTGATTGTGCTGGGCGGAATCACGCGTGTGGCGTTCCAATACGGCCATTCTGGGCGCAAATTGAACGATTCGCCATCGAGCCGTTTGGCAAAGCCTGCGGCGGCATCAGCCACGGGCGAACCACCCTCAAGCCAAATGCCTTGGCTCGATTGTTCAGGATTCGACCAACTCAATTCGCTGTTGCCCAAAACCCGCGCACTGTTGAAATAGAAAACTGGCTGAACCAAATTGCCCAAAAGCATCAAGGCTACCGCAGCGCCAACCGCCGTGAAACAAGCGCGACGTTCGATTTTCTTGGCCGCCCGCCCAAGAGTTGAGAGCAGGTTATAGCCAAAACTACCACTTAATTGGGCGGTGATCGCAAATAAGCTAATTAATGCCAGATTGAAGCCAATCTCAGGCCGAATCGCCAACAATTTCATTGGCGTGCCCATCAGCACATAGCCCCAATAATAGTAATTCATATAGCCGCCCGCAAACCATGGGTCATACGGCGGGAATTGCACCGATTTGAGCGTGGCCGTCAGATAGGCCAAATTCATGGGCTTTTCGCCACCCATGCCTGGATGCCACAAATCGGGGTTGAGATAGCGAATTGTTAGCAGAATTGCAAAACCAGCCACATAAATCGCTTGCGAGGTGAGAATTGCCGCGCGGCGCGTTTGCCACCACAAGCGTAATTCATGGCGCGAACGCAGCAAACTGAGGCTGCCCAACGCCACCAAAACCAGATATACTCCGGCAATCCAGAAGCGATTGAACGACCACCAATGCCAAGCCGCTGGTAGCCATGCAATCAAAGCGAGGGCAAATAAGCCGACCAGTCGTGCCATGCCCAAACCGCGATCAGGCAACGGCAATTTCAAACGCCACAGCAAACCAAACGCTGCCAAGCCCAATAGTTCAAGCGCCAGCACCCAAAAGATCAACGGGGCACTATTAGCAACCCCTTCAAAAACCCAAGCCCACGAACCAGAAGTCAACTGTTCGCGCCATTCGGCCACAGTTTGCTGAAGCATGGTTGGCATGGGCGTGGCAACTTTGGGCCGCAGTTTATAAATTTCATCAACATTCACATCGGCCAAAATTTGCTGCCGTGCTGCGTCAATATTCCAGCGTTCAGTGCGCTTCCAAATTGTCACCCGTGGATGATCGTAGACGCTCCAATCTTCGGTGGCGTGATCATCGGCGATCCGAATGCCCAAAAATGAGGGATAAGAAGTAAAATCGGCAACTTTTTCATAGCCCAGCGTGCCATCAAAAATGCCTTTGAAGAAATTGAGCGTGGCCGGAAAACGCATTGGCAATTGATCAAGCGAATCGTAGGCGCGATTTGAGGTAAAAGCTAAATAGTTGGCTTGGTTGGCAACTTGCAATATTTGCTCAATCGAGCCAGCATCATTTTCATTGACAATTGGCAACTGAAGATCAGTCCAGATCCAATTTTCCATACCTGGAATGCCAATATCCCACGAATCTGAGGTGTGAGTGCTGCCTGGGGGAATGTTGGCGTGGGCCCAAGCCGAAGCTTGGGTGCGAGTATGTGGGCGATCATAAATGCGGCTAAAACCCCAGCCCCAAAGCAGGGTTACAATCGCCACCATGCTGGTTAGGCCAACTGCTAAGCCATGCAACGGCACTTTACGGAAGAGCAAGGGTGTGCCTTCGCGCCGCGCCCAATCGACCAAGCTAATCAAGCCCCATGCCGCAAACAAAATTAATGGGCCATAAATCGGCAGCAAATAGCGCATTGGCTTGATCATCAAGCCGCCCTGCCAGAAGAAGTAAATCCCTGTCCAGAGCCAAATTGGCAAAAGCCCTAGCAAGCGTTGTCGCGAACTTGAACGCGCCAAGCCAATTCCAAAGGCTAGCCAGCCAAGCCACGCCGCAATACCCAAGGGTACACCCATGCCCCAACGAATCATGTTGGTTAATTCGTAGGTGTAGTTGCTGCGACCCGCCCATTGATGTGATGATGGGGCATCAACCTCGCCCGACGAAGTTGCGCTGGCATTGGCAATTGCATCAACAAAGCGTTCTTCAAACCAAAAACCATTGAAGGCATCGGGCATGCTAAATCGCAGGGTAAACCACATTACTAAAAAGGCGAGGACAGCAAACGGCAAGGCATAAATCCCACTCCACAACAACCGTTGGAATAGGGCAAATGGCGAATGGTCACCACGTAAATAGGCTGGATTGTGCCAATAGGCTACCATCGCAGCAATTGCAATAATCCCGCCAAGTGGAGCGAGCGTGATTTTGCAGGAGACCGCCAAGGCCAACGCTGCGCCAGCAAAAATCGTGTTGAGCACCGCACTTAATACACGCCGCGATTGAGCTAAGCGGGTGCTAGCATATAAGGTCAACAGGCCATACATGGCCGCTTGACCATCGACCACAAAAAAGTGAGCATGTTGAATTAGCGCTGGTGACCAAGCAAAACAAAAACCTGCCAACAAGCCAATGCGGCGGCTATTGAGCGTGCGGCCCAGCAAAAACAAGATGACAATTGAAATCAAATCGGCAATTGAGGAAACGCTACGGCCAACTACCGCAATTGTGCGACTGGTCAGTTGGTCGGGTTCAATTTCAGGGTAGAATTTTTCGGTTAAGTAGCGCACCGTTGCCACAGGCAATGAGCCATAGACATAGCCACGATCAACAGTACGCGGGTTGAGTGAGTTACAGCCGCTGGTTGCGCTAGGGCGTTGTTTGCTAACATCAGGTTCTTCGGGGTTGCGAGCATTTTTGAGTTGAGCGACACCCTGATCGTTGAGCACAATTTCACATTCAGTATTGAGATAACTCCAAAACGAATCGGGCACGCGCAAGTTGGGCGTGATCGCATCCTTTAAATAATACTCATCGGGGTGGATCAACGGGGCATAGCCATCCCAATCGGCTCGATGAATCGAGCGAACGCCCCAAGCCATCCAGAGAATACCCAACAAGCAGAGCAAACTGATCAAATCGGGGAAGCGTCGCCCCAAGGCACGCAGCGCAGCGAAACGTGGCATAGTTATCACCCTGAACTCAACAACGGGCGAATTATAGCGCAAAATCGGCTTGCATGGGGAAACGGGTAAAGGCAAAAGGCAAAAGGCAAAAATCAAAAGAGTAAGCGTTTAACGCAGAGGCGCAGAGCAGAGGATGGCTTTGGGCTATCGGGGATTGGCTGGAAATACCAATGATTGTTCCAATAGCCTAGCGCCTTTAGTCTACTCCCTTCGTATCCTTCGTGTCCTTCGTGGTTTTGTTCGATACTTTATTAGCTCATAATTAAATAAGCAAACAGCGCAACCCCAGCAGTCAATACCCACAGGTAAAGGCGTTGATAATAGGCAAAATAGCGATGACTCAGGGCAAAATCAGGGATCACCTGCCAATCCTGAGCGGTAGTTTTTAGTCCAGCACATAACGCAGCTGCCACCGATTCAGGATCATCCCAACCTTCCAAGGTCAGCGTGCGCTGTTGTTCTTCAGGGATCAATTCAGGAATATTCACGTGCGGCAGGCCACGGATGGGCGCACGCAACACAATATACGGCAGATAGCGCCGCGTATACCTGCTGATGCCAACCGATTCAATTTGATCCCATGGAATTTCAAAATACTGCCAACCACGCCGCATCACCAAGCCGCTTGGGGTAAAATCAAGCGACGAAATCAGATCAATCGCCATGCGGCTGGCGAGCAGCAACCACATCAGCATCCCCCACCAACGCAGCATACCCAATTCTGGATCATTCATACGCAACACTGACCATGCCGCAGCAACAATTGCCGCGATCAAGGTAATCCATTTTAGCCAATATTCGCGAACGCGGAAGTGGGCAGTTTGCATTATCGTTCTCTCGTTCTAGAGCAAAATCATCACAAATACGCTAGGCCAGCCAGAAGGTTGCTCTTTAACGACGCTAGCTAAATAAATGGTCTGCGTATGTTTGATCAAGGAATGGGTGTATGATGCAGCGAATAGGGATTTAGCCGATAATCGACTGCACCATATCGAGGGATTACAATGATCCAATGGTTGCGACAATCACTTCTCCGTCAAGTATTCAGTGGCTATTTATTATTTGGGAGTGTGATTATTGGAGTTGGTTTAGTGATGAATGGCATTGTGCGCCAGCAACTGATGCGCGAGTTTCAGGCCAGCGATCAAGCCTTAGGCCAAGCCATTGCCGTGCAAACCGATAGTCGGCTGCAAAATGCCCGCGATTCATTAGTCGCGCTGGCCGCCTTAGATCCCGCAATCTTTACTGCAAGCGCCTTTCCCGCTATGGAGAATGCATTTAAGGCCTTCAAGGCAGCCCGCCCCGATATCGATCGGGTGTATTGGATCGATCGACGTGGCCATATGCAAGTTTCAGTTCCCTACGATATTCGCACGCTTGGCACTGATTTTAGTGAGGAACGAATTTTTCTGCGGGCGAGCCAAGCCGATACACCTTTTATCAATGGTGGCTCGGTTGATCTAACCACCTTTAATGCCGTGGCGATTATTGCGATTCCCATTCGCGATCAGCAAAATCAGTTTGTCGGAATTTTGGCAACCAATGTGCTTTTGGCCGATTTTAGCCAACCCTTGAATCTAATTGTGAATCAACCAAGCCAGCAAGCCCAAGGCCTACGCCTGAGTATGCTTGATGATCGTGGGATGTTAATCGCCAGCCAAGAGCGTGAGCGCTTACTCCAGCCAATTGGCAGCGAAATACCAGGCGTTGAGGCGGCACTGCTAGGCCAGCCAACCAGTCAACTTGGGCTTGATCTGCAACAACAGCAGTGGTTATATAGCTCGGTTCCAGTTCCCAGCGTTGGTTGGGTAGTGATTGTGCAACGCCCTGCAAGTGCGGTTTTTCAAGTTGTCAATCGCTTTAGTACTTGGCTGTTGGTGGTGGCTTTGCTGTTTGCTGGTGGTGGTTGGTTATTCTGGCTTTTTTTGGTGCGCCATATGATTCATCCTTTGCATCATTTGGCTACGAGTTATCAGCTGGTCGAGCCTACGGTCAATCGCCCGAAAACTAGCCAGCTCAGCATTCGCCACGATGAAGTTGGGACGCTTGCCCGCTCATTGCAACGGCTTGATCAGGATATTAGCAAACGCCTGAGTGAACTTCAAATTTTATTGGAAACCTCGAATGCAGTGGTCGGCACGCTTGATCCGCAAACCGTGATTGATACGATTACCCATGAAGTGCAACGTTTAGTCGATAGTCAAGCGGTTGTCGTTTTAGTTCCCGATGATCATGGAGCCTTGCGCGTTTTAGCCAGCACAGGCCGCAGTAAAGCCTATGATCACACTGTTTCAGTTCAACCAAATGACCCCTTATCGCCTTCGGCTACCGCCTTGCGCCAAGGCCAACCAGTCCAAATGTTGGCCGATAGCGGCGAGTATTTCCCAGCTTCGATTGCCAAACAAGGCTTTCGGGCCTTACTAGCGATTCCGATTATTAGCCATCATGTTGGCAATGTAGTGGTGATGGTCTATCGCACCAACGCCCAAGCCTTCGATGCCAATGATCTAAAATTGCTCTTGATGTTTGCCAATTATGCGACCCTTGCCTGGGAACATGCAGTATTGTATGAACGCAGTGATGTGCGCTTACAGGCGGTTGCCCACGAAAATGAGCAACTTTATTTAGCGGCCACCCATGAAAAACAAACTTTGGCGGCAATTATTGATAGTATGCGCGATGGGCTGATTTTGGCAGGTGTTGATGATCGTTTGCTGGTGGCCAATCCTCGCGCACGAACACTGCTAGCACTTGGCGATGGCGCAATTGACCAACTAAGTTTAACTGAAATCTATCAACGCCTACGGCAGCAGGCGGTCGATCAAACGCAGTATGATCGCGGTTTTGCCCAAGCCCAAAGCCGCCAGCCACAGGTTTGGCTGCTCGAAACGGTCAACGATACCAATACCACTGTCTTTGAAATTCACTATTTTCATGTTGGCGATCAGCAACAGTTGATTGGCTATGGCTTGGTCTTGCGCGATATTACCCATGAACATGAAGTTGAGCAATTTAAAACAACCCTGCTAGCAGCCGTTGGCCATGAGTTACGCACCCCGTTAGCCGCAATTAAAGGCAATGCCTCGACCTTGTTGCAAGATGATATTGTTTGGCCGCTAGCTGAGCAGCGCCACTTTTTAAGCACCATTAGCAGCGAAGCCGATCGCTTGGCCAGCATGGTGACCAATTTGCTGGATATCTCACGCTTTGAAGCTGGATTATTGCCGCTGCAACGCGAATGGTATGCACTCGATCAGCTGATCGCTGCGGGAATTCAGCGCGTGGCCCGCCCAATTCCACGCCTGGAGCTTGATTTACCTACCCCAGCTTCAGCGATTTATGTCGATGCCGCTCGCTTTGAGGTCGTGATTCGCAATTTGGTCGCCAATGGTTTAGCCTATGGCGAAGGTTTTATTCAGATTCAAGCTCGTTGTGAGCAACAACACTTAATTGTTCAGGTGCGTGATGATGGCCCAGGCATCGCCAACCATGATCTGCCCTATGTTTTCCAGCGCTTTTATCGCGCACACCATGGCATTCAACGTCGTTCTGGTGGCACTGGCCTAGGCCTCGCGATCTGCAAGGCATTTATTGAGGCTCATGGCGGTAAAATCTGGGGTGAAAACGATCAGACCGGAACAACGATAGTCTTTCAAATTCCAATCGCGGGCAACGCCAAATAATGCTAATTCGATGATCGCTTGATGAAGGAGCACTCTGCATGGCAACGCAGCCAGTTCGGGTATTACTTGCCGAGGACGAAGATGTTTTGCGGGATTTTATTCGGCGGAATCTCCAGGTGCGTGGGTTTGAGGTGTTGGAAGCAACCAATGGGCTTGAGGCCTTGGCACTTTGGCATACAGAACAACCACAATTAATTATTTTGGATCTAATGATGCCGCGTTTAACTGGCTTTGAGGTCTGTCAGCGCATTCGCGAACAATCAATTGTGCCAATTATTGTGCTAACCGCCTTAGATGCCGAGCGCGATAAAGTTATGGCGTTTGATTTAGGTGCTGACGATTATTTATGTAAACCTTTTGGAGTCGATGAGTTGCTGGCGCGAATTAGGGCAGTCTTGCGCCGTAGCCAATGGAGTGTTCAGCCCCAAGCTTCAGGCACCAAACGCTATGGCGAGTTGGAGATTGATCTTGAAGCACATAGCGTTCGGCGGGCAGGCCTCGATGTACGATTAACTCCAACCGAATTTGCTCTTTTGGCCTATCTGATCACCCATCCCAATAAAGTGCTGACCCATCGCATGCTCTTGCAGCAGGTGTGGGGCGATCAATATCGCGATGAAGCTGAATATTTACGGGTCTATATTGGGCGCTTACGCCGCAAACTTGAAGCTGATCCTAGTAATCCACGCCATTTGCTGACCGAGGCGGGCATTGGCTATCGCTTCGTTGGTTAGATCACGGCTTGGGCTTTGAAGCCATCAATCTCGGCTTGGGTGTAGCCAAGCTCATGCAAAATGGCCTGAGTGGCAGCACCCAAAGCTGGAATACCCTGCATTGCTGGGGTAACGTTTGACCAATTGACTGGTGGCAACAGCGCCTGAATTGGCCCAACCTCGCTCATCACGCTGCGCCAACGCCCTCGCGCCGCCAATTGCGGATGCTGCCAAAAATCCAAAACGCTATTCAAGCGGGCGTTGGCAATCCCCAAAGCATCAAGCTGAGCCAGCGTTTGATCAAGCTTCAACTCGCGGGTATGTTGATTGATTAGGTTCTCTAAGGCTTGACGATTCGCCACCCGCTGACTGACCGTCGCAAATTCTGGTTGCTCGATCAGCGTTGGTTGGCGCAAAAAACCACTACAAAATTGCTGCCACTCACGCTGGTTCTGCACCGCCAAAAAGACCTGCCCATCAGCACAATCGAATGCACCATAAGGGGCAATCGCCGCATGTTGCACGCCAGTGCGTGGTAAATTCTGGCCGCTATAGCCACTGTAATAAGCAGGAAAGCCCATCCATTCGGCTAAGGCCTCAAATAGGGCAACCTCGATCTGGCAGCCTTCGCCAGTTGCTTGACGCTGATACAAAGCGGTCAAAATGCCAGTGTAGGCATACATTCCGCCAGCAATATCGGCAATTGGAATACCAACTTTGGCTGGTTGATCGGCATTGCCAGTAATCGCAACCGCACCAGCCTCGCATTGAATCAACAGATCGTAGGCTTTTTTATGTTGATACGGGCCGCTACTCCCATAGCCCGAAATATCGCAGACAATCAATTTGGGATTTGCGCGACGCAGCGTTTCTGCGCCAAAACCTAAGCGTTGGCTCGCTTGCGGCGCTAAATTTTGAATGAAAACATCAGCCGTTGCCAGTAATTGGTGCATGATGGTTTGCGCTTGCGGCTGCTTCAAATCCAGCGTAAGGCTTTCTTTACCGCGATTAAGCCAGACAAAATGCGACGATAAACCATTGACAGCCTGATCGTAGTGACGCGCAAAATCGCCAGCTTCAGGCCGTTCGATTTTAATCACCCGCGCCCCCAAATCGGCCAATTGACGGGTAGCGAACGGCGCAGCAACGGCTTGTTCAAGGGCAACAACCGTAATTCCAGTTAATGGCAACATAGATACCTCATAGGTGCTAACCCAATTTCAATCCTAGATATACCTGAAATTTGGCTCAATTTTGCAAATATTTATATTTTGTTTACGCCGAGCCAATTAATTTTTACGTCGTTTTTACATTGATCAACTAAGCTACTACTCAATCCAGCGACGCACTGAACAACCCTCCTCTCAAACAAGCGACGGAGTAAACCCAATGAAAAGCCATTTCACGCGCATTGTGGCGCACGTGTTCACTGTCGGACTCATGGCCTCGTTGATCAGTTGTGGGAGCACGCAAGTAACGCCGACCGCCAGCCAAAGTGCCCAATCAGTTCCAGCCTCAAATACCGATCCCGCTTTAGTTGAAGCCTCAAAAAAAGAAGCCGATGGTATTTTGATTTATTCGATTATGAGTGAAAAAAATTGGCAGCCAGTGATTCAAGGCTTTAACGCCAAATATCCTTGGATCAAAGTAACAACTGCTGATTTAGGAGCTTACGAGGTATTCGAGCGCTACTACACTGAGGCCGCTGGAAATGCTCGCACTGCCGATTTTATCTCCACCACCGCCCCTGATGGCTGGATCAACTTTATCGATAAAGGCGAAGTTCAGCCATATGTTTCCAGCGAAGATGCTCAAATTCCTGAGCTTGGCAAAATTGCTCAAGGGGTCTATGCCGCCTCGACCGATCCAATGGTCTTTATTTGGAACAAGCAATTGGTCGCCGATCCGCCGCAAACTATGGCTGAACTCGTTGGCATGATCGAAAAAGACCCCAGCGCCATGCAAGGCAAATTGGTGAGCTACGATGCCGATGGCGAAGGCTTTGGCTATGGCCTCAACTGGTTTTATACCAAAGCCAAAGGTGCTGATGGCTGGAAAACTTTAGAAGCAATTGGTTCAAGCCAGCCCAAAATTTTGACCTCTGGCGGCAAAATGATCGATTCAGTGCTTTCGGGCGAATCCAGCATCGGCTACTTTGTCTCGAATATCACGGTTCAGCCACGTTTGGAAGCTGCTCAACAATTGCTTGGCTATAGTTTTGTGCCCGATGCTCAAGTTGTTGCGGTGCGGGGCATGGCAGTCACCAAACATGCCGCTAGCCCTAATTCGGCCAAATTGCTACTCGATTATATTCTCTCAGCCGAAGGGCAAATGGCCTTCTCACAAGGTGGCTTAACCGCCTATCGCCCCGACATTGCCGCCTCTGCGCCACTGCATCTTTCGCAAGTGAGCCAAGCCGTTGGGGGCGAGCAAAATATCATCTTCTCGCGGCCCGATAAAGCCCTTGCTGACCCTCAACAACGCAGCCAGTTCCTCAATCAATGGAAACAAGCCCTCGGTCGCAACCAATAAGCCCCACTTAACTTAAATGGTGCTGGGTAGAGCGCTGTAGGCCAGTGAGCCGGCTTACAACGCTCTACCCAGCACCATCCAAGGAGTTTGCAGATGGCAGCAACAGCTCAGACTCGCCCAATTAAGGCGATTGCAAAAGCACCCAAATGGCGGCTCGATCGGGTTATTCAATGGTTGATTGCGCTGGCAGTCGTTGGTTTAGTCTTATTTCCAACTTGGCCAATTCTCTATCAAAGCCTCTTAGAAAAACCCTTGTACGAAGCCAGTAACACCCTGAGTTTGCAAAATTTCCCACGGGTTTTGGGCAATCCCAAAATTTGGCAGGTGATCGGCAATACAGCAGTTTTTATGCTTGGCAGTACGATCGTTGGAACCTTGATTGGAATTGGCTTTGCGGTGCTCCTGATTCGCACCGATCTGCCTGGGGCGCAATGGCTGCAAAAATTGATCACAATTCCCTACTATGTTTCAGCGCTAATTTTGGCCTTTGGCTGGGCGGTGATGTATGGCCCCCAAGGTTTTATGACGGTGATGGTGCGCGAATGGGGCTTACCAACCTGGAACTTGTATACGATGCCAGGCTTGATTGTGGTCAGTGCGCTCTATTTTATGCCGTTGACCTTTATGTATTGTAGTTCATCGCTGAGCATGGCCGACCCCCAACTAGAATCAGCCGCGCGGATTGCTGGCGCAAAACCATTGCGCATTTTGCTACGAATTACCATCCCCTTGATTCGGCCTGCAATGCTGTATGCGCTTGTATTGACCATGGTTTCCAGTATCGAATTGCTGTCAATTCCCTTGGTGCTCGGCGAAAGCGCCCAAATTGATGTGCTTTCAACCTTTCTCTATCGCACAGCGCTGGTGAGCGGGACGACCGATTATGGCACCTTGGCAGTGGTGGCAATTATGGTGGTACTGTTTATTTCAGTCTTGGTTATGCTGCAAAACCACCTGATGAAGCAAGAACGCCGCTTTGTGTCGGTCAGTGGCAAAATCTCGCGAGCGCGGGTCTTGCATTTGGGCTGGTTGCGTTGGCCCTTGGGCTTCGTCGTCTATCTGTTTGCCGGCTTGACGATTTTGGTGCCGCTTGGCGGGATTATTCTGCAAGCCTTCACGCCATTTCTCAGCGCCCTGATCAATCCATTTTCAATTTTGACTATGGATAATTTCAAACAAGCCTTTGAATTTGAAACCTATCGGGTTGCGATTATCAATAGTTTGTTGATTGCAGGCGTTGGTGGAGTCGTAGCAACCCTATTTATGGCAGCAGTCGCCTTATTGACCTATCGCTCGAAATTCCCCATGCGCGGCGCAGTCAAATATATCGCCCAATATCCACGGGCTTTTCCGGGCACAATTATCGGCTTAGGGTTTTTATGGGCCTTGCTCTCGTTTCCGGCCTTGGGTGGCCTGCGCAATACAATTTGGATTTTGATCATTGCCTACACCATGCGCTATTTACCATTAGGATTTAGTGCGATGAGTCCCTCGATTTTACAAATCTCCGATGAGCTTGATCGAGCGGCGCGAGTCAGTGGCACAACGTGGTTAGGTGTAATGCGCCATATTATGCTGCCATTGTTACGGCCAGCCTTGCTCACAACCTTCACCCTTTTATTTATCACCTTTTTAAAAGAATACTCGGTAGCGCTGTTTTTGTTCACCCGTGGCTCGCAAGTGATTGGTACAACCATGCTCGAAGTTTGGGCGCAAGGTGGGCCTGGCCCAGCCGCCGCCTTGGCCGTAATTCAATTATTAATTATTGGGGTTGTGCGCTGGCTAAGTAGCTTTATTCCGACGGTCAAAGTTCGCGAATAATTGGTAAGGAGCAACCGATGAGCAACATTCACCACGATTCAGCCGGATTAACCATCGAACATCTCAGTAAAATGTATAATCGCAGTGCCAAGGCGCTTGATGATCTTAGTTTGTCGATTCAAGCTGGCGAATTGGTCAGTTTTTTGGGGCCATCTGGCTGTGGCAAAACTACCACGCTCAACTGTATTGCAGGGCTAGAACATCCTGACACTGGCACGATTCGGGTTGGCGATTTTGTACTGACCGATAGCGCCAAAAAGCTCTTTTTGCAACCTGAAGATCGCCAACTAGGCATGGTGTTTCAATCGTATGCACTTTGGCCGCATATGACGGTTGCCGATAATGTTGGGTTTGGTTTACGGGTCGCTAAAATCGCCAGCAGCGAGATCAAACAGCGAGTAGCAACAATTTTAGAGTTGGTTGGATTAGGCCATGTTGCTGAGCGCTATCCCTTCCAACTATCAGGCGGGCAGCAGCAACGGGTAGCGTTAGCGCGTGCGGTGGTAACTGAGCCACGCTTGCTCTTACTCGACGAGCCATTATCCAACCTTGATGCCAAAGTGAGGGAGCAAGCTCGCACATGGCTGCGTGATATTCAAAAACGCCTTGGCATTACTACCGTCTATGTAACCCATGATCAAGCTGAAGCCTTAGCGATGTCTGATAAAATTGCCGTCATGTCGGCAGGTAAACTCGAGCAATTTGATACGCCGCAAACAATTTATGAACAACCAGCAACCCGTTTTGTGGCCGAGTTTATTGGGGCAACCACCTTTTTACCAGCAACCGTGGTACAGCATGCACCAGCGATGAGCCAAGTCAGCCTGAGCGATGGCACATGCCTTGAAGTGCGCACCGCACTCAAGCTCCAACAACACCAAACTATTGACTTGGGCATCCGCTCCGAACGGGTTCAAGTAGCGACGAGTGATCATCAGACCAACGTGATTGCTGGGGCAATTCGCAGCTCCGATTATTTGGGCGCAAAATGGCATCATCAAGTGGAAACCACAATTGGAGCCTTGATGGTCGAGACCTTGGATTACACCAGTGGCAATGTGCGAATTTATTTGCCGCCTGAAGCGTTGATGGTCTTGAAAGCGGCTTAAAATACGAGGTCGGTTATGTGGCAACAACGCTGTTGGCTTCGAAGCTTAGCTTATTTGATGATCATCGGTTTGTTAGGCGGTTGTATCAGCACCAGTGCCAACCAACAACCGCTGGTGATCACCTTTGGCGCATCGATCTCGATTACCGGCAAAACCGCTAAAGAAGGCGAATATGTGCGTGATGGGTATCAATTTTTTGTTGATACCCTGAATGCTCAAGGTGGAATTCTGGTCGGCGGCCAACGCTATCAATTGCGTTTACGCTATTACGATGATGAATCGAACCTCGAACGCACAGCTGAGCTGTATGAAAAATTAATCAATCACGATCAAGTTGATTTTTTATTGGGGCCATATGGCTCGGATGCCACCAGCGTTGCGGTAGCGATCGCCGAAAAATATCATATTCCATTGGTTTCGGGTCATGGCTCGGCCAGCAGCATTTATGCCAATAACTATCACTATATTTTCAGTGTGCAAACGCCCGCCCGTCACTACTTAAACGGAGTGATTGATGCAGTATTGGCGGCTGATCCAAGCCTCAAAACGCTAGCTCTGTTGAGCGAAACCGATTCGTTTTCGCAGGATGTTGCCCAAGGCGTGCGCGATTATGCCCAACAGCGCGGATTAAATGTGGTTTATCATGGCGATTATCCCAGCGATGCGCGTGATGTGAGTCATCACTTAAATATCATTAAGCAACTTCAGCCCGATATGTTGCTCGGTGCAGGTCATCTGCAAGAGGCTTTATTAATCGTCAAGCAGGCCAAAAGCCTCGATCTTAGCCCCAAGGCAATTGGATTGAGCGTTGGGCCATTATTGCCGCAATTTCGCGCCAATTTACAACATGATGCCGATTATATTCTTGGCCCAACCCAATGGACTCCGGCCCTCGACTATCATGGTGATGATAGCTGGCAAACCCCAGCGGCCTTCGCCCAAGCCTTTCGTCAACAATATCCGCAATATAAATCGGTACCCTATCAAGTGGCCGAGTCGGCGGCCTCATTGATTGTGTTTCAACGGGCCTTTGAGCGGGCAGGAACGATTGATCGTTTAGCGGTGCGCGATACGATTAAAGGCTTAAAACTTAATACTTTCTTTGGTCCAATTCAGTTTGACGCGCAGGGCGTGAACAGCGACAAACCCATGGCGGTTGAGCAGTTGTATCCTGATGGTCAAAAATATACGGTGTTTCCCCAAGCCGTGGCCGAAAAACCACTGTTGTACCCGATGCCCGCATGGAGTCAACGCTAGCAAGCGATCGTGACCATCAGACTAAATACTAAAAGATCAAAAAAACCGCCCACTTGTCATGAAGTGAGCGGCACAATCTTTGGGAAACGTAGCAATTAGCGTTGCCAGAAGGTTTCGATCAACGCTTGTTCGGCCTCAGGATTCCAAACATTGCCCTCGCCAAGTTTGGCGGCAACTTCGGGGAAGTTTTTGTGCAATTCATCAATCCCGGTCAGTGGCAAGCCGCTGAGTTGTGGGAAGATCACGACTTTGCCAGCATAGGTTCCGGCCATCATAGCTTTGACCCCATCAAGCGCGGCTTCGATACCACCAACCGCCGCGACCGAGCGATTAGGCGAGAGTTCACCTGCCACAGTTTTTTGAATCACAGTCGCTTGGTCGATAATTCGTGAGCCAGATGTGCCCGTAAATTGGGCATTGGCCAAGTAGACATTGCTCAAATTCAATGGCGCAAAAGTGCCATTGGGCACGCCTGCAAACAACACCAACATCCCGTTGGGAGCCATCAAAGTTGCGGCATCGCCCATCAAGGGGCCGCTAGGCACGCTCACAATTACATCATCAGCACCAAGATCGTCGGTTTCGAGCATGACCGTGGCATGCAATGAGTTTTCAACGGTTGGGTTGATCAACAGCAAGCGTTTGCCGCGTGATTCGGCCAAACCACGGAATAAACGATCTAAGGCGCGTAAACGATCATCGTTCACGTCGGTAGCGATAATCGTGCGTGGGCCATTCGGCAATTCAATTGCCCGTTGAACGTGCATTTGACCCATCGGGCCACCAGCACCCACAAACACAGCGACACCATTTGGCAGTAAATCGCAGCGATTGCGAGCTTCACCATAGGCTGCACTAATATCTGTGCTGTTTGTGCCAACATAGGCAATATAATCGTAGTGAATTCGGCCAACATCAATCTCAGGCAACCCATCGAGCGCAGTTTGGCCAACCAGATTAAACGTGCCACGGCGAGCCACCAAACGCGCCGCAGCACTAACTTGGCTCGCCGAGCGTGGATCAAGCATAACCACGTCATCAAAACCTTGGTTGCTGGTCAGATCATTGCGTAACTCAAGATAATCGTCAACGTTCAAACCATCGCGCACAATAATTTGGGCTTTGCTGGTTTGCTGTAATTGTTGCTGCAATTGTTGCGGTACGTCGGTCAAAATAATGCGGGCTGGAGCATCGAAGCCGCTGCTGAAACTGTAGCTGCGTTGATCGCCAGCTTGCCCGATAATCCACAATGTACCACCCTCTTTGGGGTTAAGCCGCCGACGCTGAGTATACGCACCTTCGACACAGGCCCATGGCTCGGTCAAAGCGGTTTCAGCATAGCCCATGCCCTCGCCAACTGGCAAAACATAGGCTCCATCATCGGCATTCAGCACTTCAGCGCCAATCAAGTGAAACTGAGTCAAACCACCAGGAATAGTATAGCCATAGGCGGTGCTCATGCCATCTTGATAGATATCGGGCTGAATCGCCAAACGCTGGCCCGGTTGATACTGGTTTTGTAAGTCCTTGCCAACTTTGAGCACAGTCAAAGCCGCCTCATGGCCCAACCGTGTTGGTTCAGTCGCCAAATCACGGTTATACAGCTTGGGATGGCGACCACCCTGCTGAATTAGCTTTACATCGGAGAAACACATGCCGACTGCATCGACCCGCACCAATAGTTGATCGGCGGCAGGTTCAGTAACGGCAAAGGTTTCTGGTTGGGCATTGCGCCCGATATGTTCGACCCCAGCCCCATACATATTCCAAGCAACCGTAGTTGCCGCAATTGGGGCATTGGGGGATTGATAGTCATCAAACGTGGTCATTGGTCGAACGCTCCTTGGCGTACTTCGGCGGCAGTGGCACAGGCCAACGCCCGCCGAGCAGATGTTTGGCACTGAGCAAAGTTCAATGCCCGGATTTGGGCTTTGACAGTTGGAATGGCGGGCACGCTGACGCTGAGTTCATCAACCCCAAGGCCCACCAAAATTGGCACAGCTTGCGGATCAGCGCCCAACTCACCGCAAACTCCGACCCATTTGCCAGCCGCATGGGCCGCCTCAACCGTTCGCGCAATCAGGCGCAATACCGCTGGATGCAAACCATCGGCTTGAGCCGCCAGCGTTGGGTGCGTCCGATCCATGGCTAAGGTATATTGGGTCAGGTCGTTGGTGCCAATTGAGAAGAAATCAACTTCAGCCGCCAAAATATCGGTCATCAAGGCCGCTGAAGGTACTTCGATCATAATCCCGATTTCGATTGGCGCTACTTGCAATTCGTTGCGAATCCGCTCAATTTCGGCTTTGGCTGCGCGTAACTCACCAGCATCAGCAATCATCGGGAACATAATGCGCAAGCAACCAAAGCTGGCAGCGCGTAAAATTGCTCGTAATTGGGTTTGTAGCAATTCAGGGTGTGCTAGGCACAAGCGAATGCCACGCTCACCCAAAAATGGGTTTTCTTCCGCCGGCAAGGCCAGATAGGGCAGTGGCTTGTCGCCGCCAATATCCAAAGTGCGCACAATCACTGGGGCATCGCCCATGGCCTGGGCAATCTCGCGGTAGGTTGCGAACTGCTCATCTTCGGTTGGGGCTTGGGTGCGCTCCAAAAATAGAAATTCGGTACGCAACAAACCCACGCCATCAGCGCCCAAGGTTGTTGCTTGTTGGGCTTCGCTCAGGCCCCCAATGTTAGCAACCACTTCGATATGCTGACCATCAACGGTTGTAGCTGGCTCGTTAGCGCTGCGCATGGCCAATGCTTGATGCTCACGCTCACGCTGCTGGGCAGTTTTGGCTGCGGCAATGGCTTCAGGCGCTGGACTGATCAACAACGTGCCAGCCGTGCCATCGAGAATTACTTCGGTTCCGGTGGCAAGTTCGAGGACGCTTGGGCCAGCACTAATCACCGCTGGCAAGCCCAAGGCACGAGCCAAAATTGCGGTGTGGGCATTCGGGCCACCCACGGCTGTGCAAAAACCTAACACTTTGGCGGGATCAAAAGCAGCGGTTTCTGAAGGTGTCAGATCATAGGCCACCACAATCATCGGCTGATTGGCCTTGGCCCAGTGGGCGTCAAGCGTCGAGGCTTCAGCTCCTACCAAAAGCCGCAGCACCCGATCGCCCACATCACGAATATCGCTAGAACGCTCGGCAAGTAGGGCATCGTCAAGTTGGGCAATCGCGTTGGCCTGTTGATTGATTACATTCTGCCAAGCGACTTCGGCTCCTTGCCCAGCGCCAATTGAGCCATGCACGGCCTCAAGCAAGGCTGGATCGGCCAAAATATCGCGGTGAACATCGAAAATGGCGGCTTCACTGGCATCAGCCCGTAGCAATACTTGTTCGCGCAGCGCCACCAATTGCTGTTGGGCGGTGGTTAAGGCCGCTTGCAACCGCTGGAGTTCGTTATCCACTCCGCTAAATCGGTGGTTAATTTCGATTTGTGCACGTTCGTAGCGCAAAATTGGGCCAACTGCAATGCCAGGTGCGCCAGCAATCCCTTGGACGGTCGCGCCAGCTTTGAGTGGCTCAGCCCGGGTTGGGGCTGGCGCAGGCGGCGGTTCGGCCACAGCAACGGTGGTTTCAAGTTTGGCATGGCCATTGAGCTTGGCATGGCCATTACGAGCCGCAGCCAAAGCATCATTAACGCTATTGGCGGCTGGTGTGCCATGCCCTTCGCCCAAACCTTCGTGCACGGCAGTTGCGATGGCTTCAGCAGCGGCAGCTTCATCTTCGCCGTTAATCTCGATTTGGATCGCCTGACCACAGACTACGCCGAGGGTCAACAGCGCGATCATACTTTTGGCGTTGACCCGCTTGCTGCCAGCACGAATCGAAATCGTCGATTTGAATTGTTTTGCAAGGTCAACTAAGACTCGAGCAGGCCGCGCATGCAGGCCTGCCGAGTTATGAATCACCAGATCAAGCTCCTGCATGATGCCTTTCCTCGTCGTAGGCTTCTTCCTCACGCGCTCGCCCTAATTGCTCAAGAATCTGCGATGGATCGCTGGTTTGAGCCAATTGCTGCACAATCGTTTCATCCTCGATCACTTCGGCTAAGTTTGCTAACACACCCACATGCTCATCGGCGTTGGCAGCAATCCCAATCACCAAATAGGCCAATTCGCCTGGCTCCCACTCAACGCCGGCGGGAAACTGCACCACGGCAATGCCAGTGCGAATCACATCGGCCATATTTTCGTGCTGACCATGGGGAATCGCAACCCCATTGCCCAGATAGGTTGAGATAACTTGTTCGCGCTTCAACATACCATCGACATAGTTGGCAGCGACACAACCACTGGCAACTAACAACGCTCCGGCCTGCTGAATCGCCTCTTGTTTGCTAGCAGCGCTGGCTCCTAGCCGAATCGTTTCGCTCGATAAGATTGCCATTTTAGGCCTCCACAAGATCAGTGCCATCCTGCAAGCTTTGAACAACTTGATCAAACACAGGGTCATTGAGGAATTGGGTAAAGGCAATCACAACGGCATTAGGCGCTTGCTTCCGCGCAAAATCGGCCAAACCTTTGTGCACCAACACCAGCTTGGCATCGGTTGGCAACGAGCGCACCGATTTATGGACCACCGTGATGCTCAAATTGGCTTGTTTGAGTTTCTTTTTGAGTGCGGTAACACCCATAAAACTTGAGCCAATCCCTGCTTCACAGGCAAAAACAATCGTTGTAACATCGGCAGCGGCAATTGATTGAGCCATGACATACCTCCTTCAGTTGAGATTCAAGCGCAATTAGTGGGCGGTTGCAGCGGTGCCAGTCATTTCTGAACTGGTTTGCGCATCTGCTACGGTTTCTTCGCCAGGGAAGAGTTTGAGCAACATCGAGCCAGCCACAAACGAGCCAACAATCCCGACGAAAACCCCACCCAAGACCGCAAAGTGGCCACCACGTGGAATAACTGCCAAGTAGGCAAAGATCGAGCCAGGTGATGGCGTAGCAACCAAACCTGCATCAAAAATCACAAACCACAGGTCGGCTAAGATCCCGCCAGCCCACATTGCCACAATCATCACGGGGCGAGCCAAAATGTAGGGGAAATAGATTTCGTGAATCCCACCGAGGAAGTGAATCACAGCAGCACCAGGTGCTGATTCTTTGAGGTTGCCTTTGCCAGCAAACCAGAAGGCCAAGAGCAAGCCTAAGCCTGGGCCGGGGTTACTTTCGAGCAAAAAGTGAATCGCTTTGCCACTTTCGCCAACTTCAGCCACGCCTAAGGGGCCAAGAATCCCGTGGTTGATGGCGTTATTGAGGAAGAGCACTTTGGCTGGTTCAATAATAATATCGGCCAAAGGCAACAAACGCCAGTCAATCAGAAATTGAACCCCAGAACCTAGACCTTTGCTCAAGCCTTCGACAATTGGGCCGATTGTCATATTCGCCAACAACACCAAACCCATTACCAAGAAGCCCGCTGAGAAGTTATTGACCAACATTTCAAAGCCAGTTGGCACGCGATCTTCGAGAAACTCGTCGATTTTCTTCATCAGGTAGCCGCCAAGTGGCCCCATGACCATGGCCCCGATAAACATTGGAATATCGGCCCCGACGATTACACCCATGGTTGCGGCGGCCCCAACCACCCCGCCACGGGTATCGTGAATCATCTTACCGCCAGTATAACCAATCAAGGTTGGCAACAGGTAGGTAATCATTGGGCCAACGAGCTTGGCAAAGGTTTCGTTTGGAATCCAACCAGTTGGGATGAACAGAGCGGTGATTAAGCCCCAAGCGATGAACGCACCGATATTGGGAACAACCATTGCAGCCAAGAAGCTGCCGAAGCGCTGAATATGCTGTCGCATGATGGGCGTTTCTCCTTTGAAGTCATTGTTAATCGTCGTTGATTGCCCCGTGGATTCAGAATGGTGGTTCGTCAGCTAACGCCCGGGTTGTTATCTGCGCAACAGTCACCCACGGTATCGCACACACCGCTAAGAAGAGGTTCGCCGTGGTGTTCTGGCAGTGCCCTACACCAGCCCGACGATCCTGTCGTAGGTTGTCAATCGAGGGAGATAGCTCCGGATGGACAGAGGTTTCGATGTGTTTGTGTACTATTAACGGTACAGGCGTTTTAGGCCATTGTCAAGCCATAAAACCCATTTTATTAATCTGTCTTTTGGTTGCGCTATTACGACAAAATGCGATGATTTAGCAAACTAAACCATCCACTGGGTCAGCGCTGCAATATCTTCTGGGTGCAACATTGGATGCACTTGGATGACATCAATTGGCACACTAGCCAATGCTAACGGCGCGGTCGTAATCACCAAGTCGGCATTGGCTAAACGTTCTGCCGAAAGCTCACGCATCGAGAGCACTTCAAAAATACCTAGTTTGGGAAACCGTGCTTTGAGCCGCGCCACCAAAAGTTGGGTCGTGGCCATGCCGCTCGGACAAACCACCAAAATATTGCGGGTTTGCACAGGCCGCGCCCGCACCACCGCCGCCCGCAACAACAAAATCAATTCATCACGGGCATCAATCGGCAAAGCCACCCCAATCGTTGCCAGCAACTTACGATCAATTAAATCGGCCACACGCCGCTCAGTTGCATAACGTTCGCTCTGCGTTTCGCTGGATTGATGAGTCGGAATCCATAGACCAAAGCGCTGGCGATTGCAGGCTGGCGGAATTAAGGCGGCCAAACCATCATGCAAAAGCTGATCGTTGGCTAGCTCGGCTAGATCGTAGCTGGTGGCAATCAAATCAATTAGCCCATTGATCAAACGAACGGTTACGTGATCGGTCTCATGTTGATTAGGCCAAGGCCGTTCGCGGGCAGCACATACCAATTGCAAAGCAACACCAGCAATTTCAGCAAGATTGCTCGTGGCACTGGCTTGCAAACCATAATGTTGCTCAAATTGTTTAGCAACTGGCCAAACCTGCTGTTGCTCAAGCCAGTATAACGTTTCGGGATGCCAATGCAGATACTGTTGGGTGTTGATGCGTTGCTGTTGCAAAGCCAAGGCCAAAGCTAATAAACTAATTGCCTGATCGCTAAACCGCGCATTTAACGCAGCTTCAGCCCAAATCACCTGCTGTTGGGCTTTAGGCAGATCAAGCTCCTGCAAAAAGCTATTGACCCGTTGAATAATCGGCAAGAGGGCTGCATCTTGTTGTAACACAAAATCAAAACCAAGGCCCGCTTGCACGCTGATAATTGGCAAACTAAATGGTACATCGCCCCATAACAACGCGGCTAAAGCTTGGCGTTTGGCCAACTCAGCGCCTTCGATCCAGCAGCCGCGATGCTGCCGCCGCACCACTTGCAAACCAAAACTGGCCAACCAAATCTCCATGACATCGAGATCTTTAAGCACGGTCGTGCGAGCAACTGCTAAATCTTGTTGGAGTTGGTTGAGGGTCAAGGGTTCGGGGGTAATCAACAACACGAAGGCCAAAAGCTGACCACGTTGTTCGGGCGTGAGAATCAATTGAAATTTAGCATGGGATTCTAATTCAGCGTAGAGGCGTTCACGTTGCTGGGCCGAGCAGATTAGCTGAATGCCAACCCCAGGCACTTGGCGCAAACTGGCATGGCGACGAGCCAACCACAGCTTAATACTCCGTAAACTATAGGAAACTTGGCGTGGTGTGAGATGGAGAGACTGACCGAGCGCCGCAGCCCCAATCGGAGTCTCAGTGGTAAGCAACAGATACAACAGATCACGTTGAGCAGTCGTCAGCGACAGCATACGTTTACCCCATAGTTGTGGAGCGAAATAGGTTCCCTACAATCAGAGAGTTAATGTATGCTAGCTGCGTTTTAGCCCATTGTCAAGGGCTAAATCATGTTTTATTAATACATTTTTTATTACTTTAATTAATACAAAAGTGGATGATTTGACTTAACCAGTTTGAGATTAAAATCCTCGTTCGTGCCATTTGTAATCCCAAAACAACCTTCGCGTTCTGCGTGGTTAAACCTAGCCCCTGATCACTGAACCCTAGTTGCTCAATATTGCTTGTAATACTTTAGCAGGTTGGGTGTAGTTTAAGTGCGTCAGATAAGTGAGGCCAACGATGATTCAAATTCAACAACCAACCCGTGAAACAAGCAATCAGCACATTGATTTTGCTGAACTCTATGCCCAACAGTATGCATCAATCTATCGCTATATTGCCTACCGCGTGCGCGATCCTGCTTGTGCCGACGATTTGGTGGCCCATACCTTTGAGCGGGCCATGAGCCGCAGCGAAACCTATCGCGCCGACCGTGGCAGCCTTGGAGCATGGATTTTTGGGATTGCCCGCCATTGTGTTGATAGCCATTTTCAACGCCAACGACGGCAACGCTGGCTCTCATTAGATTTTATGCGTGAACATGCTGCTGATAATGCCGACCCAATTGCTGACACTCTACGCAGCGAGACCAATCAACAGCTGTATCAGGCACTGCATAAACTTAAAGCTCATGAGCGCGATGTGATTGCCCTGAAATTTGGAGCAGGCTTGAACAATCGCCAAATTGCCGAAATTACTGGCCATAGCGAAAGCAATGTTGGGGTACTGCTCTACCGCAGCCTGCAACGGCTTCGTCAATGGCTACCAAATAGAGGATACGAACAATGATCGAGCAACAAATCCAGCAATTTAATGCTGATGTTGACCACTTGCTTGAAACTGGTCAACTACCATCGTCCGCCGATCCGAATCATCAAGCCTTACTGCATCTGGCCCAACAGTTGGAACAATTGCGTTTGCAGCCGAGCAGCATCCAACAGGCAGCTACTGCCCAACGGATTCAACAATTTGGCACTGGCAAACATCATTCTGGAGGTTTTATGTTGAAATCAAAAATGCGCATGGCCTTAGCCGTTGTTATGGCCTTAGTTGTCGCAACCGTTGCTGTACCACCATTGCGCAGCTATGCTAGCCAAATTTTGCGCCAAATTGGCTGGTTGAGTGTGACCAACGAGCCAACCAAAGCTGAACAATTGCTCACTGCAACCGAGGTACCACCAATCCCAGACCAACCAACCGCAACCCCACCAGTGCTCAGCGATGCTAGCCTGTTCAATCCAACCTATCTACCAGCTGGTTACGTTGCCAACCCAAGCTACAGCGGTCGCTACTATGCCAACGATAGCACACCCGATTCGATCTATATCTCGGTACGGAGCATTGAAGAAGGCAGTACCCTCGGAGTTGGGGCAGCCAGCACCACACCGATCACAGTGCGCAACACCCAAGGCTTGTATATCGAGCAAGCACCGTTATACATCAAAGCGAAAGAAGGCAAGATGTATCAAGAAGATCTTGAAACAGTCGCGGTTAATTTGGTCTTATGGGAAGAAAATGGCCAAATTATCATCGTTGAAAGCTATGTGCTCGATCAAACAACCCTCATCCAAATTGCCGAAGGCTTAGAAGTCAACGAATAACCCTAGCGGTCAGGCATCAGGGGCTAGTTTTTAGCGCAGAGGCGCAGATCAGAAATCAGGGGCTAGGGGCCAGTAGTTAACCCAGAGGTTGTAAAAAATGCGGGTGAAGTATTGTTAGCTGCCCAAGGCATATAAGAATAATCATCCAAATCTGTGCCAATCTGTGGCTAAAATCGACACTTTGTGATAAAACTGGCTCCTAGCTCCTGACAGCTAATCCCTTCCTAATCGCCTATAGCCAAGTTTAGCTCGGGCCACAAAAGTTAACACAACGCTGCTAATTATGATCTTGCAATGCAACAATCGCTACCGTACCATACGTCATAGCAACGTCAGCAATCAAGGCTCCGCTATCATTATTACAACATCAATCGGAATGTGCATTGCCGAAAGGATCGGGCTATGGAATGTTTTGAGTGTGGTGAAACAATTAATCCCAATTTACGCTATTGTTTACATTGCGGGGTCTCGCTTGAGGCTATGTATGCAGCGCCACCAACCATGCCTGCCGATAAATTGCCACCCTTGCCATTATTTATGCAAGCAGCACCGCAGCCATTAACCGTCGCGGCAGCGCGGGTGCAGCCCATCAGTCAGCCCGAAATGAATTATCAATTGCCCGTGATTGAGCAATTACGCGCCAATATCAAAGATCCTAACTTTTTGATGCAAGTCATTTATTTTCTGGTGATTGGTTTTTGGAGCAGCCAAATGTGGTTGGTTGCAACCTGGGTTTGCGCATTGCTCGGCTTGAATATCACCCAACCAATGCTCAATTATTTGCCAACGATTACATTTTTGAGCTTACCCCACACCGATGGCCTCGTGACCAGCCTGCGCAAAGAGCTACCACGCGGTCTCTGTTTGCTCTATGGCATTTGTGTTGGCTGGTATCTGAGCATGCTTTGGATGCAGGTTATCTGGCTAGCCACGGTTAGCGTTGTTGGCTTGCCTTTAGCGCAAAAAATGGGCCGCTTGTTGCCGAGCGTGATGTGGCTCAAGCCACTGCCCAAACTAGATTAAACGATTCGAGCGCCAGATCGTGTTAACCACCTCTAGCACGCTTCGCTCACGCGGAAAGCTAATTTGCTCAAGTGCATCGGGCAACAAAAACCATTGGGCATCGTCGATTTCCGAAAGCTGTGGCTTGAGACATCCGCCAGTACAGCGAAACAGAAAAAACTCGACCCATTTATGCACAAAGTGACTCTCAACCCGAAACCAATATTGAATTGCCGAAAGCGAGCAAACGATTTCGCCGCGTAAGCCAGTTTCTTCGTTTATTTCACGGCGGGCTGCTTGGGCAAAGGTTTCGCGACCTTCACGATGGCCTTTTGGCAAACCCCAGCGTGTACTGTTATGGGTCGCAATCAGCACTACCTCAGGCACTTCATCCATCCAGCGATAGCAAACACCACCGGCTGAATAAGCAATACGACTTTTGCGAATCTGGCTCATTCATGCCTCCATCAGGTATCAAGATGCGAGCTGACCTAGGGCCGCCCGCATCTGGCGTTCAGCAAGCTTAACGCTACTGAACAAGTATTCGATTTTGCTTGCTTCATCATATCATGAGACTGAGCGATCTTCGGCAAGCAAGCTCAAATTCTGTTTGATACCTACGTGATTTAGCGGGCTGAACGCCGTTTGAAGAAATAGGCCAAGCCTGCCAATGCCAACGCCGCCAATGCACTCTTTTTATGTCGAACCATGGCAATTCTCCTTATAATTAGTAATTCCTAAGCAGCAACTAAGCAGGATATATGCCATGTTTTTGTTACAATGGTAAGCAGTCTTTGTTACTGGAGAACAACCATGGCCCGTGATCGTTTGTTAGCTGGTGGCGCGATTTGGACGCTCGACCCAACTGTGGGTGTGGCTGAAGCAATCGCTTTGCGCGATGGCAAGGTATTGGCAGTTGGCAGCAATGCCGAGGTTCGAGCAGCCATCAGCGCCGATTATGATTATATTGATTTAGCGGGGCGTAGCGTTATTCCTGGCATTTGCGATGCGCATATTCACTTGCTTTGGAGCGCATTACTGGCCGATCAGATTGATCTGCAAGAGGTGGCTTCGTTTGAGCAGGCATTAGAAATTATTCGCCGCCATGCTGAACGCTTGCCCGCCGATGCTTGGGTGCTTGGCTCAGGCTGGGATCATAGCTTGTGGCAGCGCGATTGGCCCACCGCCAGCGAGCTTGATCAAGTAACTGGTGGCCGCCCAGCTTTCATCACTCGCAAAGATTTGCACTCAGCTTGGGTCAATAATGCGGCCCTCCAACGCGCCAATATCAGCAAATTTAGCAGCGATCCTGATGGTGGCAGCATTGGCCGTGATAGCGCAGGCGAACCCAACGGCATGCTGTTTGAAAATGGTCAATTAGCAGTCAAAGCCTGCATTCCAGAGCCGAGCAATGCGCAAAAAGAGGCCAGCATTCAAACCTTCATCAAACGCATGCATCGACGGGGCATCACCAGTTTGCATGTGCCCGAAGGCCCAGATTGCTTTGCGGCGGTGCAGGCACTTTATGGGCGGGGCGCACTCGAAATGCGCATTTTGCACCATTTACGCATGGATTTGCTTGATCATGCGCTGGCGATCGGCCTCAAATCGGGGTTGGGTGATGCTTGGCTACGTTTTGGCAATTTGAAAATATTTAGCGATGGCTCACTTGGCTCGGCTACTGCACATATGCTCACCCCATTTGATAATCTACCAGCGAATGCCCCCCATCCCTACGGCATTCCGATGTTAGATCGCGAAGATCTGTTTGCGACGATTGATCGGGCGCTTGCCAATGATATTAGCGTGATTGTGCATGCTATCGGCGATGCTGCCAATCGCACGGTGCTCGATGCAATTGAGGCGGCAATCAAGGCCAATCCTGAAACCTTGCAACCAAGCCTTGGCACTGGCCCCGTAGCGGCGCGAATTCCCAATCGCATCGAGCATGCCCAAGTTTTACACCCTGATGATATTCGGCGCTTCGGCCAACTTGGAGTGATTGCCTCAATGCAGCCGATTCATGCTACCAGCGATATTACCTTGGCTGATCGCTTGTGGGGCCAGCGTTCGCAATATGCCTATGCTTGGCGTAGTTTGCAGGCTAGCGGCGCAATTTTGGCCTTTGGCTCCGATGCGCCCGTTGAATCGTGGAATCCATGGGCTGGCTTGCAGGCAGCGGTCACCCGTCAACGCCCCGATGCCACTCCAGCAGGCGGGTGGTATCCCGAACAATGCTTGAGTTTAAACGAGGCACTGTGGGCCTACACGGTCGGCCCAGCAATTACCTCAGGTGAGCAAGCGTTTAAAGGTAGTTTGAGCGTGGGTAAGCTCGCCGATTTGGTAATTCTTGATCAAGATTTAGCCCAAGTAGCCAACGATCAAGTTGCCAAGGTTCAAGTTGCCCAAACGATCATTGAGGGACAAACGGTATGGGAAGGTTAATCTGCATTTTCAGTTTAATCGTGCTCTTGGTGGGCTGCACGGAACAACCAGTCGCGCCAGCGAGCAACCAAGTAACGACAGCACCAACTATGATCCAAGCTAGCCCAAGCCCTCAAGCTGCGGTGGCACCATTGGAGCCAACCAGTACGCCCAGCGCAACTGAGCCAGTTTCCTTGACCTTCACCACCTATCGCGATCCACGTGGAGTATTTGCGATCGATGTGCCGAGCAATTGGCGCACCGAATCGCTCAAAAATGGCATTGGAATCAGCAGTTTTGCCTATAATGCCAGCGTCGTAGTGACAATTTCGTTTAGTTGGCAGGCCGAACAACTTGATTCAACCAAAGCGGCGGAAATCGTCGAAATGGTTAAATCGCAAACCTTCGCTACCTATCTGACCCGTGATGTGCAATTGAATAGCGCTAGCGAAGGCGCAACCTATCGCCTCGAAGGCACGGCCAGTTTGAATGCCCAGCCGATGTATGTGCGCTTTGAACTGAGCCAAACCACAGGCGGCAGCATCATGCTGCAATCGTGGCTTGTGCCTCAGGATTTGTGGCCCGATGTCGAAACGACGTTTTACACCCCAATGCAGCGCAGCCTCAGCATCGATGATGAAGCGGCAGCGGCCTTGGCTCAGGAGTAAGGGATCGGCATGAGCAAAATCTGGACTATTGCCCGCCATGAATATTTCACCCATCTACGCCGTCGGGGCTTTTTGATTTCAACCTTTGGCATGCCACTGATCTTGGTTGGACTCTTTGTGATTGTGGTAATCGTGTTGCTGCTTTCATCGCAAGTCAAGGCGATTGGCTATGTTGACCAAAGTGGCTTAACCAGCGGCTTGCAGCCCGACATTGCTTGGAATAGTAATTTGGGTACGGTTCAAATCCGTCAATATGCCAGCTTAGATGCGGCGAAAGCTGCCTTACAAGCTGAAACAATTGATGCGGCGTTTGTTGTGCCCGCCGATTTTCTTAGCAGTGCGACGATTGAAGGCTATGCCCTTGAAGCCTTGCCCCAGCTTGCCGAAAGCCAATTTGGTGGTTTTTTACGGGCAGTTTTGGCGGCGCAGTTGCTCGATGAACCAGATGTGGTGTTTCAGCCAATTCGCAAGCTTGATAGCATTGTGCTTGATGCGCCGCCCGAAGAGGCTCGCCGTTCGGGTTTATCGATCGCTGTGCCAATTTTCTTTGGCATTTTGCTGCTTGGCTCGACCTTCGGCAGTGGTTCGTACTTAATGATGGCCTTGATCGAAGAAAAAGAGCAGCGGATTATGGAGATTTTGGCTAGCTCGCTCTCGACCTACCAAATTATGACTGGCAAAATTCTGGGCTTGGGCGCATTGGCCTTGACCCAATTGAGCATCTGGGCCAGCGGTGGCTTGGTATTATTGGGCTTTGCCGCAGCTCAATTTGATTTAATCGGAGAGCAAGGCATCAGCATTGGGGTGATTGTGCTGGGGTTTATGTTGTTTTTCCCCAGTTACTTTATTATTGCTGCTACGCTCAGCGCCATCGGTGCAGCCGTAACCAGCGCCCAACAAGGCCAGCAACTGACGGGGATTGTAACCCTGTTATGTACGATGCCACTGTGGTTTATTGCCGTGTTGAGCAATAATCCCAACGGCGCGTTGGCGATTGGCTTTAATCTATTTCCTTATACCGCTCCCGTAACGTTGCTACAACGGGTGATGAGCGGCAGTGTGCCAATCTGGCAGCAAATCGCCACGGTGGTTTGGTTGTGGCTTGCCGCTGGCTTGATCACCCGTTTTGCCGGGCGAATTGTGCGGATTGGCTTGTTGCGCTATCGCCAAAGCTTACGTTTACGCGATTTATTACAGCTAGGCAAACTTTAAAGGGTAGCGGCAAGTTGTAAGGCCGCATACGGCGTTGGGGCGGTGCGAACCATGCCCAAATCGATCCGTTGCCGCACTAAGGTTGTGGCCAAATCAGGGCTGATGCCACTCAAAATCACCGAACTGCCCAATAAACGAATCGCGCTGGCGAGGCGCAGCAATTGTTGGGCAGTTTGGGCATTGACATTACTGAGGCTGGTAATATCCAAAATAATCGCATTGGCGCGGCGCTGATTAACTGCCGCTAAAATCCGATCAGTCAATTGAGCCGCCCGTTGATCATCGACATAGCCAATGATTGGCGCTAGCAAAACTTGCTCGGCAACTTCAACGATCGGCGTTTCCAAGGCGGCAACGGTTGCCAACAAGCGTTGTTGCTCCTCAGATTGCGTCTGCAAGCTGCTGGCGCGATCTTCGGCCTCTTGGGCGTAACGTTGAGCCATGCCACGCTCAGTTTGAGCCAAATCCAGCGCTTCGGTATTGGCCTGTTGGGTTTGCTCCAAAATCAAACGCCCTAACCACAAGCAACCAGCAATAAAGGCATAGCAAATCGCATAATCCACTTTAAGATAAGGCGTATCGCTATCGGCTCGCAACCATGTCACGACAATTGCCACCAGCGCGGTGATGATCGTCGTGCGCGAATCGGTGACCACAAAGGCCACCGCCATCGGAGCCAACAAGACTGGCGAGAAGTAAATATCTTTGGCGGGATCGATCAGTAATAACACGGTGATTGCAGTGGCCACCACCACGCTGGCAATAGGCACCCAAGGCCAATTTCGCCAAGCCCCAAAGGCCAAACCAAGCGTTAAAATTGGCAAAATGCCAAGGCCGATTAACACTTCAGGTGCACCATCATTGAATGCTAAGAAGAGTAAGCCCAAAATACTCATAACCGATTCAAATAGCAACAGGCTTAACAAGGCGAAACGTTGACTCAGACGCATGATGGCGGTTCCTTTATCGTGTGCAGGGCGATGCCTTGTCCATTCTAACAGGAATGTAAGCGTTCTCAGGGTGATTTTTCAGCCCCCGCAAGGTGAACATTACTATACCTGTGGGTTGGGATAGGCAGTAAGCCAAATATCAGCCCCGATTTGCTCACTACTGCGTACTTGCCAAAGCTGGGCTTCGCTCATACGGGCGATACCAACTCCAGCAACCGGACTTGGCGCAACTCCACCAATAATCTTGGGTGCGATCACTACTTGGACTTTTTGAACTGCCTGCGCCGCCAAAAATGCTGCAATCGTTTCGCCACCACCCTCAACCATTAACGAGCTTATTCCCCGTTGACCAAGCTCGCTCAACAACGCTGGAATTGAAACCCGACCCTCAAGATTGCTCGGTAACTCAAGAATTTCAGCATTGTTGAGGCTTGCTCGCCATGCAGCACTAGCAGCGGCAGTTGTCGCAATAATCGTTGAGCTAGGCACAGCTTGCGCCAACATCGCCGCGCTGGAAGGCATGCGCCCACGCGCATCAAGCACCACACGCACGGGGTGTTGCACTGGTCGCCAATGCTGCTCAAGCCGTGTAGTCAATAGTGGATCATCGGCCAGCACGGTGTTGATGCCCACCAAAATTGCATCAGTTCGATCGCGCAATTCATGCACTTTGTGGCGCGAAGCTGGCCCGCTAATCCAACGCGCATCGCCGGTGCGCGTAGCAATTTTGCCATCAAGGCTCATAGCATATTTGACCGTTACAAACGGCTGTTTGGTGGTAATCCAATGGCGAAAAGCCTCAGTTTGGTCAATTGCTGCCGCTTCATATTCAGGCGCAAAGCCCACCCGAATACCTGCCGCTTGCAAAACTGTCGCCGCATCGTGCTCGAAACGTGGGTTGGGATCACGCGAAGCAATGATCACCTCGGCAATTTCAGCGGCGATAATCGCATCGGTACAAGGCGGGGTGCGTCCCCAAATTGTACAAGGCTCCAACGTGACATATAAACTTGCGCCACGAGCTTGTTCGCCAGCCTCACGCAAAGCCATCACCTCGGCATGAGCTTGGCCTGCTGGCTGAGTATGGCCGCGCCCAACAATTTGGCCAGCCTGAACCACCACCGCGCCCACCGCCGGATTCGGACTAGTACGGCCAAGCGCGAGCGCAGCTTGCTCAAGCGCTACCTGCATAACATTCAGATTCATCAGCCTGCTCATTTCAATCAGCAATTCAGCCGTATAATACAGGCGGTCTGGTGATTGCGCCAAACAGCTTCCATGAGACCGATTTCAAACATTGCAGTAATTCATGTCAAAGGAGACCACATGACGACTGTAGAACAGCATTTTCCTGCTGATTTTATTTGGGGCACAGCCACCTCATCGTACCAAATTGAAGGCGCGGTGCATGAAGATGGCCGAGGTGAATCAATTTGGGATAGATTTAGCCATACGCCAGGCAAGACCAAATTTGGCCAAACTGGCGATATTGCCTGCGATCACTATCATCGTTACCCTGAAGATTTAGATTTAATGCGTGAGCTTGGCTTGGCCAGCTATCGTTTTTCGATTGCATGGCCACGGCTTTTCCCCGAAGGCAAGGGCAAAATCAACCAAGCTGGGCTAGATTTTTACAAACGGATTATCGAAGGCTTGCACCAGCGTCATCTTACGCCGATGGCCACCCTTTATCACTGGGATTTGCCCCAAGCCTTACAAGACAAGGGCGGTTGGATGAATCGCGATACGGCTTTGCGTTTTGCTGAATATGCCGAGGCCATGTATCGCCAATTAGGTACAAGCGTGCCATTTTGGATCACCCATAACGAGCCTTGGGTTGCAGCCTTTGTTGGTCATTTCCAAGGCCGCCATGCCCCAGGCATCAAAGATTTGCCAAGCGCAGTCAAAGCCTCGCACCATCTGCTCTATTCGCATGGATTGGCAACCCAACTCTTCCGCGAAAGCAAATTGGCGGGCCAAATTGGCATCACGCTGAATTTAACCCCAGCCTACCCAACCCACGATACGCCCGACGATCATGCGGCGGCCTGGCGTAACGACGGCTATGGCAATCGCTGGTTTCTCGACCCAATTTTTCGTGGCAGCTATCCGGCTGATACAGTTGAGTGGTTCAATCAACACCATCAGATTGAAATGGATTATGTGCAGACTGGCGATTTGGCCGTCATTCAACAGCCAATTGATTTCTTGGGTATTAATTATTATTTCCCGAATCGGATTTCGGCGGCTGATGAAAGCAAATTTTTGGCGCTGGTTAATAGTTCGGCAATTGGCGAAACTAGTTTTCGTGGCTGGGAAGTTGTACCAGCAGCGTTTGCTGATTTATTGAAACGGGTTCAGCGCGATTATGGCAATACGCCAATTTACATTACTGAAAATGGCAGTGCTTTCGCTGACCTCAAACGCGCCGCAGACGGCTCGGTCAACGACGGCGATCGCATGAGCTATTTGCACACCCATTTGGAAGCAGTGGCCGATGCGATTGCGGCTGGTGTGCCAGTCAAAGGCTACTATGCTTGGTCGATGCTCGATAACTACGAATGGGCTGAAGGCTACGACGAACGCTTTGGGATTATCGAAGTCGATTTTGCCACCCAAAAGCGCACGCCCAAGCGGACAGCCCGCTGGTATCAGCAAATTGTAGCAAATAACGGCTTGCCAAGCTTGCCCGCTGACGTGCAAGCGCTAGCCGAACGCTACCGTAATTGCCCAATTGGCCCACAAGATTAAGTTTACTGGTGGTCGCTGGTTGCTTGCTAGCGACCACCAGCACATATATGCACATAGTAATAACCAAAATCAGCCATACTTGAGCAAACACTGTAACGATATTGGTTGGTAGCAAGCCTAAAATTGCTAAAATATCTATATTGCTAGCTAGCCTATTTGCTGCTATATTAGAACAATCTTTTAGCAGGTTTACACTTCGGGGATTCTTCAAAAAACATCACTCGTTGCACGGAGCAAACTGGGTTGCTTGGGCTAATGCAGCGCATGGTGTTTGGTAAATCAGCCATGAATTCTACGTCGTCCATGGTCTGATGGATAGGAAACACTATGCGAGCACGTGTTCGTCGTCGAGTTACGTGGATCATCACACTCTCTGCATTGCTGCCATTGCTTAGTGTTTGGGTATTAGTTTTATATATCAGTTATCGCGCCGAGGAGCAATCGGCTGAGCGCCAGCAGGTAGCCTTAACCGATTTGGCTGCCGAAGATTTTCGCCGATTTTTATTCAATACCACGATTGAACTGCAAGATGTTGCCGAGAATATTGCCCGCGAAACCGATCCGCAAACAATTACGGCTCAACAACTATCAACCTTAGGGCTATTTCGTTCAAGTTTCGCCGAGGTAGCGATTTATAGCGCCGATGGTCAGCGTCAGGTTGCTAGCTCGCGCTTTGGTGATCCGACCTTGCCAATGTCCTTAACTGGCGCCCAGTTATTGGCAGATCTTAGCACGCGCCGCGTTTCATTCGCCGACCCACCCTCATTTACTGGCACCATTTCACGCAAATTAGCACCACAGGAAATTCCGCGCTTTCGGGTTGCCACCCAACTGCTTAGCTCAAACAACCAGGCACTCTTTTTGGTAGCTGATGTCAGCATGCAACGCATTTGGACCAGCACGACCCGAATTGAAACTGCCGCTGAAATGCGCGTGTTAATTCTGACCGAGCAAGGCGATCTAATTAGCGCTGCCAAAATTGAATCGTTGCTAGAACACCCTGAGATGCGCGGGATACCGTTGCTTGGTTCTGAGGCAACTGTCGCAACTTACGAGAGCGTCTTTGGTGAAGAAGTGTTGGGCGTGCGTACCTCAATCGAGCCTGTCGATTGGATTTTAGTGGTTGAACGACCGCTAGAAGTGATTTATGGCAATGTTGGGCGCTTGGCCGTCAGTTTGCTGATGATTATTTTTATTGCAACCCCAATTGTGATTGGCGTTGGTTGGTATGTTGGGCGGCGGATCGCTGGCCCAATTCAAACCTTGTATGCAGGCGTAACCCGATTTAGCGAAAACCCCAACAATTTCGAGCCAGTGTTGCTTGATACCCGCGATGAACTGGCCAGCCTCGCCGGGGCTTTCAATACCATGGCTAGCGGCCTGAATGCCTCACAAAAGCGGTTGGCCAACCTCAACGAAGAGCTTGAGGCCCAAGTTGTTGGTCGTACCAGCGAATTACACAACGCCTTGGCCGAAGTTCAAGCTCAAAATTTAGCCCAAGAACGCTTGCTTGATACGGTGCGTCGCCTGAGCATGCCCAGCATTCCGATCACCAAACATATGGTTGTGATGCCGTTGGTCGGCGAATTTAGCGCTGATCGCGCCAACGATATTAGCACTACCTTGCTACTGACAATTGAGCAAGAACGTGCCAAAATTGTGATTTTGGATATTACTGGGGTTCCAGTGGTTGATAATATCGTGGCGCGGGCGATTCTTGATGCGGCTCAGGCTGCACGTTTGTTGGGGGCACAAGTCATTTTGGCAGGCATTCGCCCAGATATGGCCGAAACCTTGGTCAACTTGCATATCAATTTAGGCATGATCGAAAGTGCCGCTACTTTAGAGCAAGCCTTCAAACGAGGCATGGAATACCTACGCGTAAATCGACTCTCCTAAAAACCACAAGCGGCTCAATTGAGCCGCTTGTAGAAGAGAAAGAGTGTGTGTGAGGAGGAAGGATTTGTTTGTAGTATCCGATTAGTAACTTACGAGCATCCTAACGATCATGGGCCTAGTTAGTCCTATTGTTTGGTTAGGCCGAGAATCACTAGGAGCAAGCAGCGATTGAAACCACGAAGAGCACGAAGAACACGAAAATTCTTTTTTGCCCTAAATTACACCAACTATCCTTATTAATCCCAAAACCGCACCGCATCCTTCATCCCTCATTTCGGCTCTGCGCCTCTGCGCTAAATTCTGGCCCCTGACCAACTAGTCCCTGACCCCTCCATGCTTTGCTTCCCACTCTGAGCGCAGCATACCCATCTGAATCACATCGACATATTCGCCATTATTATAAAAATGTTGACGCAACCGCCCTTCATGGATAAAACCACATTTTTCATAGGCTGCAACCGCGCGGGGATTATTGCTGCCTGTAGTGAGCCAAATTCGACGATAATTTTGAATTCTGAAGGCCCAACCTAAAAGCACTTGAATTGCATCGCTGCCATAACCCTTGCCCACATAATCGGGATGATAAATGCCAATCCCAAATTCGCTACATTGGGCCACTCGATCTTGATGATGCAAACCAATTGTACCAATCACCACGCCCTCAACTTCGATGATAAACCACGACTTTTCAGGATTCTCAAGGTGTTTCTCGAAGCGCTTTTCGATGCTGGCCAACGACGTTGGCGACCAAGTACCATCACCAAGCAGCACTAATTCAACATTTTTTTCAAGTTCATGCAAGGTTTTGCTATCTTCACGCTCGATCGATCGCAGAGTAACTAATTTGCCTTTTAACACGCTAATCGCTCCTTATCAAACTGAATCTAGCGCTAGTATAGGCCCGATTATTGAGCAACTCATCCATCAGAAGGTTGATTAAACGATCAGCCTTACTAATACATAAATGAGAATCATAAAGAAATTTTAATAAATCTCTTGACTTTAGCACTTGCTCTATGCTAGATTCGTTACTAAGTTCATTGGAATAACTTTCCAGCAACTTGGAGGACTTTTAGATGACTGAACAACCACGTTCTTTTTTTGGCTCGCGTTTAATTCAACGAGTTATTTTGATTTTGGCGATCTGCGCAGTGATTATTCCGCTATTCGCCAGCAAATCATCATATGCTGCCGCCACGCCACGTCGCCCGTTTCCCCAACATACCCAATATGCTAGCGGCACGATCAAGCCCAATCATCGTACCCAAGCCCAACTTGATAGCGACGTTACGACATTTTATGATGTTTGGAAAAGCCGCTATGTCGTTCGAGCAGGTACGAGCAGCGCTGGTAATCCTTACTATCGGATTAGTTTTGGCAGCAGTGCGCCCAACGTAACGGTTTCCGAAGGCCAAGGCTATGGCATGGTCATTATGGCCTTGATGGCGGGCTATGATCCCGAAGCCCAAGCAATTTTTGATGGTTTATGGGAGTTTTCGCGCACCAATCCCAGCAATATCGATTCGCGCTTGATGGGATGGCGCATTCCCAGCGATGGCTCGGGCAATGATAGTGCCTTTGATGGCGATGCTGATATCGCCTATGGCCTGATTTTGGCTGATGCCCAGTGGGGTAGCACTGGTCGAATCAATTATGCCAGCGCGGCAAACACGGTTTTGGATGGGGTTTTAGCATCAACAATTGGCCCAAATAGCCGACTGCCAATGTTGGGCGATTGGGTTTCGCCGAATGGTAGCCCGCATAGCCAATATACGCCACGGCCCTCAGATTTTATGTCCAGCCACTTCCGCGATTACCGAGCATTCACTGGCAATACAACCTGGGATACGGTGCTGAGCAAAACCCAAGGCGTAGTTGATAGCATTCAAGCGCAATATAGCCCCAATACTGGCTTGATGCCCGATTTTGTGGTGCAAGCCAACACAACGCCTAAACCATCGCCTGCCAACTTCTTGGAAAGCGAAAACGATGGCAATTATTATTACAATTCAGGTCGTGTGCCATGGCGCTTGGGAGCCGATGCCGTGATTTTTGGCGATGCTGCTTCATTACGTCAAGCTCAAAAAATTTCACGCTGGATCGAGCAAGCCACAGGTGGTACGGCTACCAATATTCGCGCTGGCTATACTTTGAATGGCACAGCTTTGCCCGATAGTGGCTATTTCAGCACCTTCTTTGCAGCACCATTTGGGGTTGCCGCCATGACTGTGCCAACCAGCCAGCAATGGCTCAATCGGGTCTATGATGCGGTTCGGAGCAATCACCAAGATTATTTCGAAGATACCGTAACCTTGCAATGTTTGCTATTGATGTCAGGCAATTATTGGTCACCAAGCCGCAGCAACACCAGCCCAACGGCAACCCCGCGTCCCGCCACGGCAACCCCGCGTCCAGCGACCACAACGCCACGCCCAGCAACTGCGACTCCACGACCGGCCACCGCTACCCCGCGTCCAGCGACTGCAACACCACGTCCAGCGACCACAACGCCGCAACCGGCCACGGCAACGCCACGACCAGCAACTGCGACTCCACAACCAGCAACTGCGACTCCAAACGGCGTTGCAGCGTGGGATGGCAATATGCGGGCTTATAAAGTGGGTGATCGGGTCAGCTACAACGGGCGCGTCTATCGCTGTTTACAAGCGCATACCTCGTTATCCACTTGGACTCCTGAGGCTGTTCCTGCCTTATGGCAAGCTGAATAATTCAAAAAGGAATAGTTGTTTTTGATCCACGAAGGACACGAAGGGCACAAAGTCCCAGCCTTGTGGCAAGCTGAATAATTCAAAAAGCCCCTGCTGATTGTGTCAGCAGGGGCTTTCTGTAAATTACTCGCTTAGAATCGTTTCAATTGAGTTGAGTTCAGCATCGCTAAATGTCAAATTGTTGAGGGCAGTAATGGCATCGTCGATCTGCGAAATACGGCTAGCCCCGATTAGCACTGAGGTCATCGTTGGGTGGCGCAGTACCCAAGCCAAGGCCATTTGGGCTAAAGTTTGGTCGCGAGCTTGCGCCAAATCGTTCAATTGAGCAACTTTAGCCAAGGCGCTATCGGTAATGTGAGCGGGCTTGAGAAAACCATGCGATTTGGCGGCGCGGGAATCGCCTGGGATGCCTTGCAAATAGCGATCGGTCAATAGGCCTTGGGCCAGTGGCGAAAAAGCAATACAGCCAATGCCTTGCTCGTCCAAGGTTGCCAACAAACCACCCTCAACCCAGCGATTGAACATATTGTAGGATGGCTGATGGATTAAACATGGTGTACCAAGTTGGCGCAAGATCGCACTCGCAGCAGCGGTTTGCTCAGCCGAATAATTGGAAAGCCCCACATAGAGCGCCTTACCACTGCGTACAATCTGATCAAGCGCTTGCATGGTTTCTTCGAGCGGCGTTTCGAGGTCGGGGCGATGATGATAAAAAATATCAACATACTCCAAGCCCATGCGTTTCAGACTTTGATCGAGGCTCGAAACCAGATACTTGCGCGAACCCCAATCGCCATACGGGCCAGCCCACATATAGTAGCCAGCCTTGGTCGAAATCACCAATTCATCACGGTAGGGTTTAAGATCATGCTGGAGCATACGGCCAAAATTTTCTTCGGCAGAACCTGGTGGTGGGCCATAGTTATTGGCGAGGTCAAAGTGGGTAATGCCATGATCAAAGGCGTGCAGCACCATCGACCGCCCATTTTCATAGACATCAACACCACCAAAATTGTGCCATAGCCCCAATGAAACCGCTGATAATTTCAGGCCACTTTTGCCACTGCGATTGTAGCGCATGCTGGTGTAGCGGCTATCTTTGGCTTGATAACTCATATACATCAACCCCATTAGCCAGCTGGTGCAAGCATCAACCGGCAGGATAATCGCTTCGATTATAGCACGCTGGTTTTATCAAAATTTGATTGAAACATCAGCTAAGCATCATTCTTCAAAACCTAATTTCTGCGACGATTAGGCTATCAATGTTCCACTATTTAATTGGAGAGAATGTTATGCGCCAGTGTCGATGGTTAATCGGTATGTTTACAATTGTGCTTGTAGGATGTAGTAATGTTCAGGCTAGCAACATTACTCCAAGCGTTATTCCGTTGCCAACTGCTACGTCCGAACCAAGCGTTATTCCCTTCCCAACCGCTACACCTGAGCCATCGGTCAAACCGTTACCCTTGGAAACTGCTTCGCCGATTGTGCTAACGGCAGTCCCATTGGCCACCGCAACCCAAATTGAGCCGCCGACCCTAGAACCACCAACGGTTGTGCCACCAACCATTGATTTAGCAACTGCCACAGCAGCAGTGCCATCGGTAGATCAGCTACCGCTCGAAGCGTGTCAGCAAGCAGTACGAGCTGAGGCAACCCAATACAACATTGTAGAATTTTCGCCCAACTTGATGCGCGTAACGCCAATCAATTCAAATACATGGGAGATCGTGTCAACGGCTACCGCTAGCTTTGCGAACCCCACATCCAGAACCTTCGAATTGCTGTGGTCATGCGAAGTAACCTTGGATGCCAATCAGCAATGGTTGATTAACAAGGTGTACTACACCAGTGAATGGTAAGGTTTGACAAATTCACAACCTTTCTCTATACTAATCGGTATAGAGAAAGGTTGTCATGGATAATCGGGCTAAGCTGTTAGAACAGGCCTTACAATTATTTGCCCAACGCGGCTACGACGCAATTGGTGTACAAGAAATTGTTGAGCAAGTTGGCGTTACCAAGCCGACGCTTTACCACTACTTTGGCAGCAAACGTGGTGTATTAGAGGCATTAATCAACGAGCGGCTTCAGCCATTAATCGATCAACTTGCCAATGCCACCATCCATGCCAACGATGTTCCAGCCAGTCTAGCAGCGATTTTTCAAGTGTATTTTGATTTTGCGCAAGCAGAACCGTTACTTTATCGGATGCAATTGGCAATGTGGTTTAGCCTGCCCGATAATGAGGCTTTTCAGATTGTAGCGGTCGCTGCCGCCCAACAACAAGCCTTGCTTGAAAGCTTTTTTGTGCGAGCCAGCAGCTTTCATGGCAATATGCGCGGTCGTCAACGGGTCTATGCCGCTACCTTACTGGGCACAATCAACACCTACATTGGGTTATGGCTAAGTGGCGCAATTCAGGCCACGCCGCACATTATTCACCAAGCAGTTCAGCAATTTTCATATGGCATTTATTCCTAAATTTTTTTAGCCATCGCATTATACCGATCGGTATAAAGGAGAAACTATGCATCCATGGGCTAACGACGCACAATGTTACCAAATCTATCCCTTGGGGCTTTGTGGCGCACCAATCCGCAATGATCAAACCAGTGAATCGATTGCGCGGCTCAATCAATTGTATGCTTGGATTGAGCACTTACAAGATTTAGGCATCAATTTGCTCTACCTTGGGCCAGTGTTTGAATCGACTGCTCATGGCTACGACACGATCGATTATTTCACGGTTGATCGGCGGCTGGGCAACAATAATGATTTACAGCAATTGATCGTAGCTTTGCACGCGGCGGGCATTCGTGTGGTGCTTGATGGCGTGTTTAATCATGTTGGCCGCGATTTTTGGGCCTTCCGCGATCTACAAATGCATGGACAAGCATCGGCCTATATCGATTGGTTTGCCGACTTGAATTTCAATCAGCGCAGCCCATACGGCGATCAGTTTAGCTATCAAGGTTGGCATGGTCACTACGATTTAGTCAAGTTGAATTTACACAATTCGGCAGTCCGCGAACATCTTTTTCAAGCAGTCAGCCAATGGATAGAGCAATTTGGCATCGATGGCTTACGGCTTGACGCCGCTGATCAGATCGATCATGGATTTTTGGCGGCGCTGGCGAGCCATTGCAAAAGCCTACGCAACGATTTTCTGTTGATTGGCGAAGTGGTCCATGGCGATTATCGCCAATGGGCCAACCCAACAATGCTCGATAGCGTAACCAACTATGAAGCCTACAAAGGCCTGTATTCTAGCCTGAATGATCGCAATTATTTTGAAATTGCTTACAGTCTGAATCGCCAATTCGGTGCTGGTGGTATCTATCGGGCTACACCGTTGTATAACTTTGTTGATAATCATGATGTCGATCGAATCGCTAGCAGCTTGCACAATCCAGCCCATCTCTACCCTTTACATCTATTGCTTTACACTATGCCTGGAATGCCTGCGCTGTACTATGGCAGTGAATGGGGCTTGCTCGGTCAGAAAACCGCCACCAGTGACCAAGCCTTGCGACCAGCCTTGCCCCAACCCAACCAAATTCAGGCTCAGCAACCTGATTTATTGCCAGCGATTCGCCAATTGAGCCAGCTGCGCCACGAATATGCAGCATTGCGTTATGGCGAATATGCTCAATTGTATGTGCAGGCCGAACAGCTTGTGTTTGTGCGCTGGACCAAGCAGCAAACAATTGTGGTAGCGTTGAATGCAGCTTCAAACGCCCAAACCATTCAATGTGTTGTGCCATTTGGCGAAGGCTCGTTGCTCGAAGATCGCTTGAATGGCGGGCAAACTAAGGTACAGCATGGCCAATTGAAGCTGACAATTCCCGCAACCTGGGGCCAAATCTGGCTGCTAATCAACTGAATTTGATCCACGAAGGGCACGAAGGATCACGAAGATTTTTAGCCACGAATTGCACGAATTGCACGAATTATAGATTCATCCCTCATCCTTATCGTCGTTTCTATGTTCTATATTCTTTGCTCTATGTTCTATTCGATGGCCTTTTTGAATTGGCGTGTTTCAGTTAAAATGAAAGCCAGTTTACACAAAGGACTGAGGAATGACCAAGGTAAAAAAACAACGTTTGGATGTGTTATTAGTTGAATTACAACTTGCGCCAACGCGTGCTAAGGCCCAAGCATTAATTATGGCTGGTGAGGTGATCGTCAATAGTCAAGCCGAAACCAAAGCTGGCACAATGATTGATCCTGCTGCCCAAATCACGCTGAAATCGAGCTTGCCCTATGTTGGGCGGGGTGGTCTCAAACTTGCCCATGCCCTCGATAGTTTTAATATTGCTCCTCAAGGCTGCGTGGCACTTGATGTTGGCGCTTGTACTGGTGGGTTTAGCGATGTGCTGTTGCAACGTGATGCCGCTCATGTCTATGCAATTGATGTTGGCTACGGCCAGCTCGATTGGAAAATTCGCCAAGATCCACGAGTGACCGTGCTTGAACGCACCAATATTCGCTATTTAGAGCACCTGCCGCATGCCGAGGAACAAGCAGCGCCACTCGCTACTTGTGGAGTCGTCGATGTTTCGTTTATCTCGCTGGGATTGGTGTTACCAGCCATGTTGCGACTGTTGGCCGCCGATGTTTGGATTGTCTGCTTGATCAAGCCGCAATTCGAGGCTGGCCCAGAGCATGTTGGCAAAGGCGGAATCGTGCGCGACTCAGCGGTGCATCGCCAGGTGATCGAACGGGTCGTGCAGCAGGCCAGTGATTTGGGCTTAGGCTTGGCTGGATTGACCCGCTCACCAATTACCGGAGCCGAGGGCAATATTGAATTTTTGGGCTATTTTCAACGTAACGCGCTTGCAACAATTGATCTACCGCAAGCGTTAATTGGGCTAGGTTTATGAGCGACGTTTGGCAACAGCAACGTCAGCGCATGGTTGACGAACAACTCCGCCCACGAGGCATTCATGATCAGCGAGTTTTGGCAGCAATGGCCAACGTGCCACGCCATTTGTTCGTTCCAGAAGCCTTACAAGATCAAGCTTATAACGATCAAGCGCTGCCATTGATCTTGGGTCAAACTATCTCGCAGCCATATATTGTGGCCTTGATGGCCCAGGAATTGTTGCTAAATCCTCATGAACAACTACTTGAAATTGGTGCTGGTTCAGGCTATGCTGCCGCAGTATTCGCCGAATTGGTGCGCAAGGTCGTGACGATTGAGCGTCATCAAGCACTAGCCCAACAAACCCAAGTTCGGCTCAAAAACCTTGGTTATGTCAATATTGAAGTAGTCTGGGGCGATGGATCATTGGGCTATCCAGCAGCAGCGCCTTATGATGCCATCAGCATTCCGGCGGCCACGCCTCAACTGGACCAAACGCTGCTCAGCCAGTTGCACGATGGCGGACGCTTGGTTGCCCCGATTGGCGACGCGCAGGATCAACAATTGATTCGGCTGCAACGGCAGGGCCAAAATTGGCAAAAAACCACGATTAGCAATGTTCGCTTTGTGCCGCTGATTGGCGCTGGTGGCTGGGAGCACACACCAGAAACCACGGCGGAAGGAGAGTAGGCTCAATGTTTAATCCACAGGCAGGCTATCCATTTAACTCAGATAACAAACCTCGCAATGAACTCTTCGAATTTGCCAAGGCTTGGCTGGGCACAACCCTAGCTTTTGCCTTGGTGTATCGCGGTTTGGGACTACTTGAGGCCGTGATTATTATGGGAATTGCCGCTGGCCTTGGCATTGTCATCCACGAATTGGCCCATCGCGTGGTTGCTCGGCGCTTTGGCAGCGAGGCGCATTTTTTTGCCAACGATGCAATGTTGGTGCTTTCGGTGGTGCTGGCATTAACTGGATTTATCTTTGCAGCCCCTGGGGCAGTCCATCATCGTGGCTATCTGACCAAGAAACAGCTTGGGTTGGTGGCGGCGGCTGGGCCAGCCAGCAATATGGTTATTGCGCTGATTTCGTTGCTGCTCATTCCAATCGCCAATACGCTCAATATTCAATTTCTGTTTATGATTGCCGTCTATAGCTATGTGGTCAATTCGCTACTAGGGATTTTTAATATGATCCCTTATGGCCCGTTGGATGGCGCTAAAATTATGGACTGGGACATGCGGGCATTTATTGCCATGGCCTCAGTTGGTGGGCTATTGTTTGTTGTACAATACCTGCCGATTGCCAAAAACTTATTTGTCTTTGGCTTCTAAAGCTTTTTTGGAGGATGTATGCGCCGACCATTGTTGGCTGGTAATTGGAAGATGCACTACGGGGTCAGTGAGGGCGTGGCCTTAGTCGAAGCACTCAGCGCCGATTTGACCGATCTCAGCGATCGTGATGTGTTGGTTTGCCCACCATTCACCTTGTTGGGCAGTTTAGCGCCACTACTCGATGGTACTGCCGTGGCCTTGGGTGCACAAAATATGCACTACGAAGCCAAGGGAGCCTACACTGGCGAAATTGCACCCCAAATGCTCAAGGAATTGGGTTGTAGCTATGTGATTTTAGGCCATAGCGAACGCCGCCAGTATTTTGGCGAAACTGACGAGTTGATCAATCGCAAAGCCCATGCCGCCTTAGCCAACGGCCTCAAGCCAATTGTATGCGTTGGCGAAGTCAAAGCCGAACGCGATAGTGGCCAAGCAGAGAGCGTCGTTGTTGGCCAATTACGCGGCAGTTTGGCTGGATTAAGTGCCGAGCAATTACGCGGTGTCGTGATTGCCTACGAACCAGTTTGGGCGATTGGCACTGGCGATACTGCTACTCCAGCTGATGCTCAAGCCATGCACGCGCGAATTCGCGCCGAACTGGCCGCCCTCAGCGATCAAGCAACCGCCGACGCGGTGATTATCCAGTATGGTGGCTCGGTCAAGCCTGATAACGTCGATGAATTGATGTCGCAACCCGATATTGATGGCGCGTTGGTTGGCGGAGCCGCGCTCAAAGCCGCCGATTTTATTCGGATTGTGCGGTTTAAATAGGAGTGGTCAGGGGCTAGGGATCAGGGTTCAGTTCCTGATCCCTTTTTTGATCTACGAAGAACACGAAGCGCACGAAGGCTTGATTTTAGCCACGAATTGCCCAAATTCCACGAACAATGTTCCTATAGCCTATAGCCTTCAGCCTAGAGCCATAGTTTCTCTGGGCTAAATATTCCCCGATCCCCAGCCCCCAACAACTAACCCCCATACGTTATTCAAACCGAATAATCGGATCAGTGGTATTGGTCGCAAAGTGGAGCAAGTTCACTGCTTCTTGCGCCAAACCTTGGCGATCAGCCTCGGAAACTGGCTCAAACAAGTGTAATTTTAGGCTTGATTCGGGCTGCTGCAATTTCCACATGCCAACCACAAAGCCATCAACCAAGATTGACCCAGGAATTAAGCCATTGCTCGTAAACAACCGCTGGCGATAGCTTTCGCTCAAAATTCGACTGCGATCAGCATGCCCAAGCAAAATATTATCAAATTCGGCCAGCAGCCGTGGTGGCGCAGGCGTTTCAGCCGACGGTCGCGGGGCATCAGGCAAATCAAATAATTCACGGCCTTGCTCATCGCAGAAGCAAACTAATTCTGAGCGTAATTGATTGAAAACACTTGATAAACGCGTTAAACCCGACCACGCCTGCATATCATTGACACTTGCTGGGCCAAAGGCTGCCAAATAGCGTCGCACCAATTGGGCTAAATCTGGCTCGGTTGCTAATGGCATGCCCAGCCAATGTTCAGCGGTGGTGTGAGCAGCCGCGCCACTCGTTGCCCATAACCCACGCGGCGGCACTTGAACTAAAGCTAACCACGTGCGTAAGGCTTGGGCTAAAGCTGCCGCTGGATAGCTTGGCCAGCGTTCTTGCAGCAACAAACCAAGCGCTTGGAAGGTTTGTGGTTGCGCTTCAACCAGCCTACGTCCATAGTCGATCAAGGCTGCTTGATCAATTTCGGGTAGTTGCTTGCCAAAATTTGATTGAAAGCCGCGTTCCAAAACAGGTTGCAGCAATGGTCGTAAACCTAAACAATCGCCAGCACTCACCAGATGAATTGTCGAGCGCAGCAGCGCGATCCGTACCACTTGGCGAGTTTCAAATAAACCTGATAATTGTTGCTGTTCGAAACGCTCTAAACGCGACCATAGCCCAAAATAAGGTGGGTTCGGCGCTTGGGCTTGTAAACCAACTAGCGCCTCAATCAAGCCCAAAACTGGAATATTGACGCGCTGCAACAAGTATTGGCGGGCTAGTAAAGCCCGATTCAAGGCGCGTTGACTCAAAACTGGATGGTTTAAACGCTTAGCCATAGCCATTCCTTTATCAAAACACACTATTTTAGCCGTTTACCAGCATCGCTACAAAACCAGATCATTGCAGGTTGCCAGCAAGCTCAGCTTGATCGGGTTCAATTATCGCCGAAATTTCTTCATTATTTCTTCATTGTTTGCACATAATCTAGCAGCACTGGCTAAACTGACCTATCTAGCAGGAGGTTTGCTGATGCTAAATCGACGTAATTTTTTGAAAATCAGTGGGCTAGCGACCGCCTACAGTTTGCTGCCACTCTGGCTAAGCGCCTGTGCTCGGGCGGCTCCTAGCACAATCGCCCAGCCAACTTGGGAGATCGAACCTGTGGCAAACGGCGATCACAGTAGCCGTGCAGCAATTCGCCATTTGCTCAATCGGCTCAGCTACGGCCCGCTCCCTGGTGAAATCGAGCAAGTGCAAGCCTTGGGGTGGGATGCCTACCTTGAGCAGCAACTCAACCCAAGCCAGCTTGATGATTCAGCGCTTGAGCAACAATTGGCTCAATTTGAAACCCTCAACCACACTAGCTCCCATTTGATCGAGCACTATCCCAAAGGTGCGAACGGCTCACGCCTGATTATCCGCGAGCTTCAAGCCGCTAGCTTGTTGCGAGCAGCGAGCAGCAAACGCCAACTATTTGAGCTGATGGTCGATTTTTGGAGCAACCATTTCAATATCTACATTGGCAAAAATCAGGTTAAATGGCTCAAAACCGCCGATGACCGCGAAGTTATTCGCCAGCATGCGCTCGGCAAATTCCGCGATTTATTGCTGGCTTCGGCCAAAAGCCCAGCTATGTTGGTCTATCTCGATAACGCCGAAAATGTGCGACCTGGAGTTAAAGTTGGCAAGAAAAAGCTTGGCTTAAACGAAAATTATGCCCGCGAAGTGCTCGAACTGCATACGGTTGGGGCCGACGCAGGCTATAGTCAAGCCGATGTCCAAGCAGTTGCCCGTGTCTTGACGGGCTGGACAATCACCCGACCTAACAGTGATCAGCCTGGCTTGTTTCAATTTCTGGCCAAATTTCACGATCTTGAGGCCAAGCGCATCGATTTTCTGCAACTTGATTTGGCTGCTGATGGTGGCATTGAAGAGGGCGAGTTATTATTAAAGCTGCTAGCCGAACATCCCAAAACTGCTCAACGCTTGGCCTATAAACTCTGTTTGCGCTTTGTCAGCGACGATCCACCAGCTGATTTAGTTGAACGGGTTGCCCAAACCTATCTTCAGCACGATACTGATATTCGCGCCATGCTCAATGTGTTATTCAACTCAGATGAATTTTTGGCTGCTGCTCAGCAAAAAATCAAGCAGCCCATGCATCTATTGATTTCAGTCATTCGCGCTACCAATAGCAGCATCACCAACCAAGCCTTCAAAGGCCAAAATAGCCTACTTGAACAATTGACCAGCTTAGGCCAAATGTTCTTCAACTGGCCGCCACCCGATGGCTATCCCCAAATCAGCAGCGCCTGGGTCAACACTGGCGCGATGCTCAGTCGTTGGAATCTAGCATTTGCCCTAGCTGAAGGTCGGATCGACGGCCTAAAAACCGATATCCCTAAGTTTACCAAACAGCAAAACCAAGCCAGCCAATTGGTCGATACACTAGCCAATTATCTCAATTTAAGTCTTGCCGCCGAGTCACGAGCCAGTTTAATTGATTATTTAAATGCTAGCCAAGCACCAAATCCAACCGTCGATCAAGCCAAAATCGCTGGCCTACTTGGCCTATTGCTGGCCAGCCCTGAATTTCAATTGTGCTAATAAGAACATAGAACAAAGAGCATAGAACATAGGGGAACGATTTTTAAACACGAAGGCCACGAAGAACACGAATGCTGATTGAAAGGTACTAAATTATTGGCTAGCAATTCAGACAGTTAATCGGCCTAGCCTTCGCGGTTTCGACCTTTTGTACTTTTGAAGACTAGTCAAAGGAGTTTTATCATGCTTAATCGTCGCCAATTGCTAGGGCTAGCCCCAAACATTCAGGTTATTCAACGCCAACCTATCGCAGTTAGCCCAAGCCAGCGTGATGTTTTGATTTGTGTATTTCAGCGTGGCGGAGCCGATGGATTAAACATGGTTGTGCCGCATGGTGAAGCTGCCTACTACCAAGCTCGGCCAAATTTGGCGATCGCCCAGCCCAACCAACAATTTGGCGCAATCGATCTCGATGGATTTTTTGGACTGCACCCCAGCCTTGAGCCATTCAAAGAAATTTGGGATGCCAAACAGCTGGCAATTGTGCATGCGTGCGGCTCACCCGACCCAACCCATTCACATTTTGATGCCATGGATTATATGGAGCGTGGCACACCTGGCCAAAAAAGTGACCCGCGCGGCTGGCTTGGGCGACACTTGGCAGCAACCCAACAAAGCAACGATTCACCCTTTCGCGCGGTGGGGTTTGGCTCGTTGCTCCAAGCCTCGTTGCGCGGCGGTTCGGCCACAGCACTCACCAGCCTTGAGGCCTTTAATCTTCAAGCTAATCGTTTAGAATTACCCAAACTTCGCGCCGCCCATGGCCAACTCTATCGTGGATCGGGCATGTTGGTTGGAGCCGCCCAGCAAACCTTTGCTGCACTTGAAATTATGCAAAAACTCAATCCAAGCCAATATCAACCGAGCGATGGCGCGGTATACCCTGATAGTCCATATGGCAAGGCTTTGAAGCAAATTGCCCAATTGATCAAGGCTGACTTGGGCCTAGAGGTCGCCTGTGCCGACATCGGCGATTGGGATACTCATGTCAATCAAGGTGGTGCTGATGGCGAGATGGCAGCCAATTTGGCTGAATTTGCAGCTGGCCTACGGGCATTGTATACCGATTTAAGCGCTAATTTAGGCCGAGTGACGATTGTAACCATGAGCGAATTTGGGCGCAGGGCGGCTGAAAATGGCGGCGGGGGCACTGATCATGGCCATGGCAATGTGATGTTCGTTATAGGTGGCAACATAACTGGCGGCATCTATGGGGCGTGGCCGGGCTTGCAACCTGAACAGCTCTACGGGCCAGGCGATTTACAAATTACCAGCGATTTTCGCGATGTATTGGCTGAAATTTTGCAAAAACGCCTGCACAGCCAACAGCTCAATGAGCTATTTCCTGAGTATACGCCGAGCCAAAACCATAATTTGGTGCGCTAATAGCGCAAATTCTAACCGCCCGACTTTATCAATGGATTAAGCCTGGGCCATTTAAGGACTGTAAGCCTAGCGCAAGCGCATCGCTCGTGCAATATGCCTAATTCGACGTAACGGATGGATGGCTCGCGGTAAACGCCGACCATGCAATCGCCGTTCTTGCTGTATATAATAGGCTTCTAACCCTAATGGCCCATGAAAAATCTGCTCAATTGCTTGATTATGAGGATCAGGATGGCGGCCAGCAAACCAACTATAGTGATGTTCTTGCTCATCAAGTCGCACTAAAACCAAATCATGAACACTGGCAGTGGTTAATGCTCGCGTGCTCATTTCAAGTTTAAAAATAGCCTGTTGACGCAGTATTTGGCAAATTTGGGCAAATGTTTCTTGATCTAGCGCTTCATCAAAAATAACAGAATGGTTGATTGACTGTTGCCAATTAGCCAATGGCCAATAATCCACACAAGCAAAACGTCGATAACATTGATTCGGATACTCGGCAAAAAATACTACAGCTGTTTTCTCTTCAGCATGTGGCAATTCATCAGGAAATTGATTAAACCAATAATGGCGTAGATAGAGGTAGTTTGTAGCAGAACTTAATCGATCATAATACAGTAATGGAATGAATTTCTGCAGCATATTGCCAATCCATAAAAAATGCTAGGGTTAAGCATTGCTGCTTAACCCTGGCATTCCAGCCTAGAAGGTGGCTTGCTCAACACGACCATCAGCGAAGGTTAGGGTTAAGTGCAATGGTTGTTGTGGCATTACAACCACCTCAAGCATATTCCAAGTTGAAGGATAGCGCTGGCGTAGCTCACGCAAGATAAAGAAGAGTTGATAATCAACCTCAAAGCCCTGTTCATGGCGCAGTTGGTTAGCTGAGCTAAATCGTCCATATAACAAGCCATGATCAACTTCGGCGATCTCGGCAACTACTCGCGCACTAACCCAAGGCTGGGTTAATTGTTGCTCAATCGTGCTGCGTACAACCGCCAACAATTGCTCTGTGCTGGCATCACTGAGATCATAGACAGCCCCATTGTGATAATGAAAGGCATGATAGAAGGGCAAACCATCAACCTGATAACGCGCAGCAAGAATGATCGGTCGCTGATCAGCATTGGGCAAGTTAATAACCTGGAGGCTCAGTGAGACCTCATGGCCTGCTTGGCGCTTAGCATCGAGGGTTTGCTCAAATTGCTGCCAAGCCTGTTGATTGATCTCGGTTGGCTGAAAAGGCTTAGCCAACTCAAGCGGAGCCGGATCATCAATCTGCCATTCAACTGTTTGATACTGAATCGTCGTTTCAATAAAATCTTCAGTATCAGTTATTGGGTCAAATAGATTCATAAGCAACTGGACTTCAGAAATCCCTTGTTGTTTACGCCAGTTGAATTCAAGGATATCGCCATAGCGACTATCCTGATTATTAACAGGATTATCAAATTGTGGCAATGATGGGGTAATCGATTGAACTCCATAAAAAATCAACCGAGTTTGCCGAAAATCATCAACCATAGCATTAGCGTCAAAATTAACCTCTAAAGCCAGGTTTAATTCAATATGAAGAATTAATTTCTGATTTTCTTGATTAAAATCGATGACTTCAATCAAACCATTATGCAAGGAATATAAAGTTGGATCAAGATTCATAGGTGCTCCTGATTATTTAACAACAATATGTGATGCAGCCGAACCATCATTGACTAGATTACCATTTTTATCAAAGTAAATCCCGGCTTTCTTCCCTGAAGCATGAGGATTTTCAATATGATAATGATCAACTGCTTTAAAGCCATTTGAACCTGGTTTACCTTTATCAAACCTTAAAATAAGCCCTGATTCGTCCTGAAATGTTCGATGGCCATTTGCCGCTGCATTTGGATTAGAAATTTCTTTCCATCCTTGATTAAGTAAATCGTCGGGGTTTTTAGGCAAATTCGAAGCAATATTCGGAATTCGCTGAGCAGTTTCCTCAAGGGTTTCTTCGGCGACATTTTTAACGACCCGTTCAGCACCCTCTTCGACAACTTCTTCAGCAACTTCCTTGACAACCCGTTCAGCCCCTTCTTCAACAACCTCTTCGACAATTTCTTTGCCAGCCTTAACACCCCACTTACCAAGTTTGCCTAAATCACCAACGATTGGAATCATCGCCGCCGCTGAGATGCCAGCCTCAATATAACGGCCCTCTGCTAGATAAATCAAGGCATTAACCCCATCGGCAATTTCGCCAAACCCAGGGATAAAGCCTAGAACATCTAGCCCACCATGGACCCACTCGCTGGCTTTGTTCCACGCCTTACTCCACCAACTGCCTTCATCTTTCTTAGCTGCTGCTGCCAGCAAATTGCCTTTGAATAACGCGGCAGCTTCTTCCTCAGCCTGGCGAAACACCTTGCTAATTTCGCCTGTCAGGCTTTGCGCCACATTAAAAGTATGTTCAAGCCGTTTCAGGGTGGGTACAACTTCGCCAGTATACTCACGATCAAAGGCTGCAAACGCAGCGCCTTCCCAACCACCATCGGCTAAGCGCTGATGCTGCTGGGTTAATTGTTGTTGCAATGCGGCAACTCGGTCAGCTAACTGGCCAAATTTTGTAGCAATTTGTTTAAGCTGCTCATACTCAGCTTGAACGATCGGTGCAGTCATTCTGCCTCCCAATAACAGTAAAAAGATCATCCTGTTAAACGAGTTACCGGGAGGGTTGGATTATTGTGATTGTAATCGTTAACAGCCACATTCAAAAATGCTTGGCTAGCATAGCATACATGCGCGTGAGCTAGATTAATCAGAGCTTAATCTAGCTATGCGAATAATTAGGTTTTGCAGGCCTGTATAGTAGATCCATTTAAACACAACAAAACGCGGATCAAAGCTTGATCCGCGTTTTTGAATTTTGAGCTTAATTTAGCGGCCTGTTTTGGCTTTGACTTCAGCCGTCAAAGCGGGCAGCACTTCATTGATATCGCCAACAATCCCATAGGTTGCTACCTTGAAAATCGGTGCCTCAGGATCTTTGTTGATAGCCACGATGGTATTTGAAGAGCGCATGCCAGCGAGGTGCTGAATTGCGCCGGAAATACCACAGGCAACATACAATTTTGGCGCAACAGTTTTGCCAGTTTGGCCGACCTGGCGCTCGTAAGCGATCCAGCCAGCATCGACCACCGCACGGGAAGCACCGTGGGTTCCGCCCATCACCCGAGCCAACTCAGGGATGAGTTTTTCGTAGTTTTCAGGTGAGCCAAGCCCACGACCGCCCGAAACGATCACGGTTGCATCGGCAAGGTTAACCGCGCCGGTGCGTTGCTCAACGTTGCGCACTTTGGTGCGAATGTTAACCGCAGGCATCGCCACATTGACCACTTCACCAGCGCCAGCGCCAGCAATTGGCTTGCCAACTTGGCGACGAACCGAGGCAATCGCTGGGCGAGCAGCCCCAAAGCTCAGGCTGTTGATCACATTTGCGCCGTGTGATGGGCGCACAGCGGTCAATTGACCAGCTTCAACCCCAACGTTAGTCACATCAGGAGCAAGACCAACGCCCAATTCAGCAGCCAAGGCTCCCGTAAAGTCGCGCATTTGCAACGATGAACCAGTCAAAAAGACTTCTGGTTGATGGGCTTCGATTGCAGCTTTGGCCGCAGCAACGTAGCCATCGGTGGTATATTGTGCCAAATTGGCATCATCAACCACATAGGCTTTGCTTGCACCAGCAGCAAATGCTTGCTCAACCAAGCTCGCGGTATTGCTGCCAAGTACCAAGGCAGCCACTGCTTGACCAAGTGCATCGGCAATTTCTTTGCCTTTGCCCAATAATTCTTTGGAAATTGCCCCAACTTCGCCATTTTTATGTTCGATTAAGACCCAAACGCCACTAGCCATGAAAACACCTCATTGTGAAGGATGAAGGATGAAGGATAAGGGATGAATAGGCTCCTTCAATCTCGACATCAATAGATAATGACTATGTTTTGGATGAACCCTGAGGAGAAAGATGGTTATTCATCCTTCATCCCTCATAATTCATCCTTGTCAGCTTACAGGATTTGATTTTCAACCAATTTTTGCACTAAGCTGCTAACTTGGGTTTGCACGTTGCCACTCATCATCTCGCCAGATGGGCGGGCTGGTGGTGGCACACGATCAGCAACTTGGACATTGCCAGCAACATCGCCGCTGCCAAGGCCAAGATCGCCTAAACCCCAGGTTGGAATTGGTTGCTTGCTGACTTTGCGAATCTTCAACAATGATGGGTAACGTGGCTCGTTCAAATCCTTGACGGCGGTCACGACGACCGGCAACGAGGCTTCGACCGTTTCGAGGGTATCTTCCAAAGCGCGATCAACCACAATGCTGCTTTCGGTTAATTCGTGCACTTTGAAAACATAGGTAAGTTGTGACCAACCAAGAAAGCGAGCCAAGGCTGGGCCAAATTGGCCGGTTTCGTCATCGGTGCTTTGCTTGCCACAAAACACGATATTAACGTTATCGAGCTTCTTGATCGCGGCGGCAACAACTTTGGCAGCGCTTTGTGAATCAACATGTTCCAAAGCTGGGTCATTGATCAACACAGCTTCGTTAGCACCCATAGCCAAGGCTTTTTTGAGTGAATCAGTGGCATCATCGCTGCCAAGGCTGATCACGGTCACTTGGCCATCGTTCTTTTCGGCCCACTGCAAGGCTTCTTCAATCGCATATTCATCAAACAAATTGATAATTGGATTGATTCCGTCGGTGTTAATCTGCTTATCGGCAGTGATTTTCACACTATTTTGTTCAGGAACTTGCTTAACACAAACTACTGCGTGCATTCAAGAAACCTCCGTTGGTTTGCTGAGTGGCTCTTTCGCCACAAGCAGGCGCTGTGGCTTTGGCCATAGTATACCATAGACTCGCCGACCATGACGCACTGCGTTTAACCCCAAAGCTGGCTTATTTTGTACAATTGCTGTGCATTTGGCTGGCGTATACTCATACTAAGCCATGATCTGCCTGCCGCTGCCAGTGCTCCAAATCAGCACTTGGTTGATCGTGGCTGCTGAACAAGGAGTTTTTTGATGGATTTAAATGAGTTTGAATCAGTACGTAAACTGCGCAAAACTGCGTTTAAATATTGCTGCGGGATTGCTTTTCTTTTGATGTTTCATCTTGTAATTTATGTTTTAATTTTTGACTATGTTTTGGAATACAGAACAATAGTTCTCGCATTTATTTATTTCTATATGTTTTATATGCATACAGATAAATATTTTATCAAGGGAGTTATTTTAGGATTCTCAGGATTCCTGTTTATTATAATAGCTCCTGATAATGGATATGAATTAAATAAGGTTATTTCAAATTTTAATATAATATTTTTACTTCCATTAATTACTACTGGATTAATTAGTGGATCATCTGCAATGATTATCAATGGATTTATCGAAATACTATCTATATTTATATTATTCTTTATTTATCAAACCTCAATATCTTATGAAAATGTTTATAATATTTTATTTTTAGCAATTGCTATTTTCCTACTCTGGTTGCTCGTGCGGGCGCTCGAAAATGCCCTGCGCCAATCGCTTCATCTCCAAGCCAATTTACAAAATTTGGTCGATGAGCGCACCGCTCAATTAGCCACCAGCGTGCAAGAAGCCAAATCGGCTCAGCGCATCGCCGAGCAAGCCAACCTACGTAAATCGCAATTTTTGGCCACCATGAGCCACGAATTGCGCACGCCACTCAATGCAATCATCAATATGACCGAGTTTATCGATTGGTTCGGGCCACTCAACAGCCAACAAAAAAGCTACCAAGATCAAGTGCGTGGTGCTGGCGAACATCTCCTCCACCTGATTAACGACATTTTAGATCTCTCGAAGATCGAGGCTGGCCGCGTCGAATTGCAATTCGGCCAAGTCGATTGTGGTGATATCGCCCAAGAAGTTTTGGAAACTGTGCGACCGTTAGCCGAATCAAAGGGCTTACAGGTTGCCTATCATCATGCCGATGGCGCTGGTTTGGCATGGGCTGATAGTAAAGCGATTAAACAAATCGTCCTAAATTTGCTGTCGAATGCAATCAAATTTACCGAAACTGGTCAGATTCGCGTGGCACTGGAATTTTCAGCAACAACGGTCAATATTAGTGTACACGATACAGGGATTGGGATTGCGCTGGAACAACAGCAATTTATCTGGGAATCGTTTCGCCAAATTCAAAGCGCCGACGACCGCGAATACGAGGGAACTGGCTTAGGCATGAGTATCACCAAACAACTCGTCGATTTGCATGGCGGCGACATTACCGTCGAAAGCGAGCTGGGCCAAGGAACCCAATTTCAGGTGTGTCTGCCCACCAAAGCGGCGTGGGAGCAACGTCATAAAAAGTATGTCAAATCAACAAGCGATCACGCCATCTTGGTGGTTGATGATAATCCCAACACGGTTGCTGAATTTGGCCAGCAACTCCAGGCGACCACGTGGAGCATCGTCAGTTGTTTGGATAGTCGCGAGGCGCTAGCGATCTATCAACAGGAACACCCAGTGATCGTGGTGTTGGATGCAACGTTGGCCTTTGTCAGCGCTCATAGCTTGATCGACGCAATCTTAGCGATCAATCCCGATCAGGCGATTTTGATCGTGGCTCCCACCAATGATTATAGCCTTGGCTTGGAAAGTTGGCCGCATATCAGCCGTCCATGGCCCCAACCATTGGATTCGTTGCTAGACCAAACCCTTACGCAAGCCCAACAGCAGCAACAGCTCGCATCACAGCCCTAGCCGATAGGAGAACTCACGTTTTAGGAGAAAGCATGCTTACCACAACAACCCAAATCTCAGCAGGGGTGATTGAAGATAACCCGCAAAATCTAGAAATTGCACGGGTTTGTCTAATTCATCAACTGCATGCCCATTATCAAGGTGGCTGGCGTTCAGGCCAGAGTTTCTTTACATGGCACAGCGAACAACCCAGAATTGGCTTCGACCTTTTATTGTTGGATATTCACATGCCCAAGGAGAGTGGCATCAAACTCTATCAAGAGCTGCGTGAATTATTGCCAAAAACCAAAATTATTGCTTGGACAGCCGATGTTGTGCCGCAGCGGGTTGTCTTATACCAACAAGTTGGCTTTGATGGTATGATCGGTAAACCAATTAATACCAAACGTTTTCCATTACAAATCCAGCGGATTTTGGCTGGTGAAGCTGTCTGGGAGATTTAACCGTTATGTTGGATAATGCCGAGCCAATTCTGCTGCTGGCTGAGGATGCCCAGACTGATGCCACGATTGTGCAGGTAATTGCCCAACGCTGTGGCTGGCAGGTTGTTTGGCTCAAAAGTCTCTTTGCAATGTGGCAATATTGTGTCAGCATGCTCGATCGTGAGCAACCGCCGCTCAATTGCGTAATTATGCTCGATATGAAAATGCCTGATCCAGCGTATCGCAATTTAGAAGGCTCAGTTTTAGCAACCTGGCTAAGCCATGCCATGCACGAACAGCGCCTACAGCAAGCGCCAATTTTTGGGATGACGACCGATAAAACCTTGCATCGCGAGTGGGAAGCAAAAATTGCTGGCTGTTATCAATTGTTTGAAAAGCCTTTGCGGCCTGAACATTTTCAGCGTTTACAGCAAAGTTTAAATAATCCAACGCCGCCAGCAATCGACGGCGTTGATCAAATTGCCTGTGAGATTATTCGAAAACAACATTTGGATATTATGCACACGGTGATTGCGGCGTATCAAAATCAAGCAGCACCAAGCGCAAGCACCGATTGGTCATTGGATGAACTACGAGTGCTGTTGAGCCACCTCACCAATTCGATCTATTGCCCACGCCATTTGCAACAACAACGTGAGCAGATTCTAGAGCGAGCGGGTGGCTTGATGCAGCTTCAACGTTCAATCCGTGATTTTCTCACCAATCAACAACTCTCGACTTTCGAGCTAAAAATTCTCAATCGGATTTTGCAAGGCGTTTCGCAAGAGCGCATTGCGGCTCAAGAGGCGATTGGTCGGCGCAAACTTGAGGCAACAATTGAGCATATTTTAGTGGCGTTCGGGCTTTTTCTCAGCAATTAATCCCCCCAAATGTACAATATACATCCATTTGGGGGCTTTATACTAACAATTGAGCGATGAATAGGGGTTCTTTCAACGAAATCAGAAAGAACACACTCCACCGATGTGGAAACATATAGCGTAGCCATCCTAAAGGGTTTAGGGTCGCTACGCTGTTGGTTTTTAACGATCAGTTTGTGGAAAATGGCGATCAAGCCAATCTAAATTGCCATGCGGATATAATTCATCATCTTCACGCTCTATAATATGGTGACAAGAGCGAAATTTGGCTTCGGCAGCTCGTGCTTGAATCGCCAATGGTGGTTTTTGACCATAAGGATACGATTTCAGCTCCCGTAATGCTGGTAAGCTTGCTAGCCAACTAAGATGGCTTGGATCTTCAAGATGCAGATGCAGCGAATGCAACTTGGTTAATTGCAATAGACTGCGCGGAACATGCTCAAGCCGTGTATTGTAAATTGACAAATCTTGGAGTTCGCGCAATTGACCAATCCGCTCGTCAAGCAACGTCCAATCCGGCGATTGCAAATCAAGTCCTTGCAATTGCTCAAGCTGCCAAAACCATGTCGGAATATATTGGTTAGAAAAGTCACCATCGAGCCAGAGATAGCGTAAACTCTTGAGCCATTCAGGCGTAGTGGGCATTGCCAGTAAATGGAAATCCTTGCAACGCAACCAGTCTAAATTTCGACACTTCTCTAAATTCCCAACCTGCTTAACGTTTGCCATTTGCAGATCAAGGCTTTTGAGGCTTGAGAGCGCTTGATCAGTTAACGTTAGCGCATCTAAGCGAGATTCTGATAAGTTGATAAATTCGCATGGGCCATTGACCACCAATTCAGCATTGGCAAAGTTGTTTCCACTAAGATCGAGCCAGCGTACTTGTGGGTTAGCTTGAATGGACTGGGGAATAGAACTTATGTTGCAATGACGCAGCGAAACTGCCGCAAGATTGGGAGGCAAATATAACTCACGCCCAGCACAATCGCTGTAAAACAAATTCAAATCACGAAGACTGCTTAGTTCTGCGAACCATGGTGGGATATGCAACTGCTTATGTTGCGAGAAATCCAGCGATTCCAATGGATGATTCAACAACTCAATCGGGAATGTTGTAAGTTCACTCTCACAAAGATTCAAACCACGTAAGCGGGTAGCAGGCAACAGGCTAAAATCGCGAATTGGGCTTTCAGACAGATCAAGGTATTCGATGGTAGTATCGGCAATCAGGCGGGGAATACTCTGAAAATGATTACTGCCTAGCGAAAGTTGTTTGAGTTTCGGCATGCGGCTAACGACCGCTGGCAACTCAGTCAGTTCATTGGAACTTAGATCAAGGAATTCAATTGAGCTTTGGTCAAAATTGGCTGGTAGTTGGACGTTTGGGCAACCAGCAAGTGATAATTGAACAAGCGGCAATTCAATCAACCAATCGGGCAATTGGCGCAAATCATTGTACATGAGAGTCAGAATATTGAGCGGTAGCTGGCGCAATGCGCTAGGAACTTCGGTTAACTCACACTCAATCAAGCTAAGTATGCGTAAGCTATGACATTGGCCCAACATTGCTTGAAGCTCAGGGCTTGAGCCTAACGGACAAAAATTTAGCGATAAACCTGTCCATTGTTGATCGCGAGCCGTTGCCAAAACTAATGGCCAATCTTCAATCTGGGGAAAATGTTCACTCATAATCCTTCCCTCATTTAATATGTGCGCCCCGCAATTGGTTTAATTACGGGGCGCAGGGCGATTTTTTAGGCTTGCAAGGCTTGCAACTGGGCGTAGGCTCCGTGTTGCGCAATTAAGGCTTGATGGCTGCCAACCTCAACAATTTGGCCATGCTCAATCACGACAATCCGATCAGCGTTACGCACGGTCGAAAGGCGGTGAGCCACCACGAAGGTAGTGCGGCCTTGCATCAAGCGTTCTAAGGCCTCTTGAATTAAGCCTTCCGAGATGCTATCGAGCGCCGACGTTGCTTCATCCAAAATCAAAACCCGTGGGTTACGAATCAAGGCCCGTGCAATTGCCAAGCGCTGACGTTGCCCACCCGAAAGCCGCGTGCCACGCTCGCCAATGATTGTATCGAGGCCATCGGGCATGTCGAGCACAAACTCCAAGGCATTGGCATCGCGCAAGGCTTGCTCAATCGTCGCTTCACTCACATCATTCAAACCATAACAAATATTGTCGCGCACCGAACCATCGAAGAGCAAGGTTTCTTGCGAAACGACCGAGATATGGCGGCGATAGCTGCGCAAATCAATTGTTTGTAGATCATGGCCATCAAGCAAAATGCTGCCAGCGCTGGGTTGCAAAAAGCCAATTACCAAATTAAGCAAGGTCGATTTACCCGAACCCGACGGCCCAACGAAGGCAATTGTTTCGCCTGGCTGCACTTCCAACGTCAGATCGTAGAGCGATGAACGTTGGGTATCAGGGTAGCTGAAATGCACATTGTTAAATTGAAAATGCCCAGCGACTTGATTGAGGCGTTGTTTGCCTTCGTTATCCTCAATATCATCGTTATCCAGAATTTCGCTGACCGATTGGACCGATTCCAAGCCTTTGCTAATTTGGGGTGCAAGGTTGGCTAATTCCATCACTGCGCCAGTCAAAATTGAGAAATAGCTGGTCATCAAAACCACATCGCCCACAGCCAAGGGCAAAAATTGGGTGTAGCAAGCCCAAGCAGCAACAACTAAACACAAGCCATTGAACAAGTTGAAGCTGACCCATGAAGCCGCCCCAAACAGCGAATTGACCGCATCGAGACGTAACCCAGCATGTTGAAATTGCACCAAGCGCCGATCAAGTTTGCGCATTTCTTCTTCTTCGGCAGCATGAGCACGAGTGATTGGAATGAGCTGAATCATTTCGCTCAAGCGTGCCGCCAAACGCTCAACTTGATGGCGAAAAGCGCTATTGCTCGATTGAATTGGATTACGGGTGGTGCGCAACACAATTGCTGCGAGCGGCACGGTTGCTACAAAAAAGACTAAAAACCATGGCGAACGAAAAGCCACCACAATAATTGCTGCTAGCAAATTTAAAATTGCCGCAGGGAAACTCTGAAACACATTGCGGGTTAATTGCTCGATAATTTCCACATCGCGCAGCACCTTGGCCTGCAACACTCCGCTGCTACGTTGATTGTAAAAACCAATTGAAATTAATTGCAACTGCTGAGCCAACATCGAACGCAATTTGCTTTCCATACGCCGAATTGCGCGACTCAGCAAGCGAATATACACATACTGAGTTGGAACATTTTGCAATAACACAATTAACAATAAAAATCCATCAAACCATAAACGTCCAAGCCCGATCTGGCCTTGACTGGCAATAATATTAATAATGTCGGCAGTAATCAGCGGCATAATCCAAACTGGACTATGTTTGACAATATAAATCAGGCTAGCCAGCGCTAATTTGCCCCAATCCTCACGATATAAGGTTAATAGAAGGCGCATGGGGTTTTGAGCAGTTGATTTGGCAGCGGCAGATGAACGGCGGGCGGCAAGAGATTGATTGGTCATCGGCATAGCGATACCCTACGTTTGCAAAACAATGATCGGCGCGACATTGCGTAACCCTAGTCTACCGCATATGTAAAAATTCGCATAGCACCGAACTTTGGCGGCCATGATCAGGTTTTTAGCCACCATCAGCGCGACCAAAATAGATTAACGTTGGTAGCTTAACCAGCTAGCCTCATGATAAATAGCTTAATATTCATGATTGATCGGTTTAAGTAACCATTTTTTAATGCTTTATTTACCAAAGTTCCTTAAAGTAGCTAAAAAAAGATTAAAAACCTGCTCTACTATTAGGATATGTCGTTTTTTTGATAAAAAGTTGACATTATTACAAGTTCTTGTTATGATGCCCCCCATACCGTAGTCCTACCTACTTCCTAGTCCCCTACACGGTAATCCCAACTCAATTGTGGCAAATAAACCATCGTAACCTTGTGGGCACTTCCATAAGTTGCATTTGCTTTGCCAAAAGCGATATTTGGTTGTCACAAGCGAAAAATCACCTGATCGATATATTTAGGAATCAGTCAGCGCTCCCTCATCCACATTCCTAAATCGAGCAGTAAACCCTTGGCAAATCTTGCCAAATCACACAACCCTTAATCAATAAATCGGATGGATGTTCGGCTAGGTGTCTCGTTAAATTATCTGAATTGGCATTCGTTCAGATGCATTTAATCAAGTCATTACTGATCGTTTAAGGCGTTAATCAAAGCTTGATTAACGTTATTTGTAGCTATTCATTGCAATAGCTTGAACTGCATGCTCAATGGGTATGCAGAGTAGTTAAGTTTGGCCAAAATTTAGCCATAAGCTAAATTAAGTTCCAGCAGCCAGCTTAACGAAGCTTTGCTATACCCAAAATACTGCATTCTCTCAAAAAATTCATGTGGCGCTACAATTTAGGAAGGAGTCATCAGTGATCTTAATCATCACCAAACTTTTAACCGATACGACTGTGGTTAGTGTCCGTGAGCTTTTAGAAGCCCAAGGTCAAGAGGTTGTGGTCTTAAGCCAAGAGGTTATGGAACAAAATGCCTCATTACGGATCAATCAGAGCGCCGATGGTCAAGCTCAAGCAATTTTACGCTTAGCTGAGCGCGAAATAAACTTTGCTACCGATGTTAGTGCCGCATGGATTTGGCGCAGCTGGCGGCCAGAGCCACTGCTTGAGCGCTATCAGCAACTAGTTAAACAAGCCGATGAATGGAATTTCTTTTCCAATGAATGGGGCGCATTATATAAAGGTATTGTTTTAGCCCTCAAATGTCATAATATTTTCTGCGTCAATCCACCACCGTTTCATGAAGCATTCGAAGAAAAATGCGGCCAATTATGGACAGCCGCTGATGTTGGCTTTAAAATTCCAGATACATTATTTACAGCGCATCTGCCATATGCCCAAGATTTTTATGAGCAACATGCTGAATCAATTATTTATAAGCCATTCCGTCCATTCTTCAAGATGATTCCACCAAAAGATGAAGAACCAAGCAAAATTGCCAAATTATTGACTAATCGGGTTTCTAAGCAACACTTTACTAATGCTCAAAATGCGATTCCGACCCCTGGTATTTTCCAACCCTACGTTGAAAAAGCCTTTGAATTACGAATTGTCGTCGTTGGCCGCGAAATTTTTAGTTGTGCAATTCATTCACAAAGCAGCGAACGTGCTCGCGAAGACTGGCGACGCTACGATATTCCCAACACTCCACATCAAATCTATGCATTACCCGACGATTTGGCCGCCAAAGTTCGCACCTATATGGATCGGCTCCAGCTGGTGTTTGGCAGCATCGATATGATTGTCACCCCCGAAGGCGAGCATATTTTCCTCGAAATCAATCCCAATGGCCAATTCGATTGGATTGATCGCCTGACGGGCATGCCAATTTATGAACATTTTGCAGCAATGTTACAAGCTGCCAGCATTGATTATCCAATTCCGTTGGCTCAGGAGGCTGTTAATGCTCAGTAAGACGTTAATTTACCGCCGCTTACCATGGATTCGTGCTTCAGAAGGACGCGATTGCGGCCCTTCAGTCTTTGCCTCAGTAGCGCATTTCTACAAGCATCGAATTACCTTGGAGCAAGCACGAGCTTTGGTTGGAGCCGATCGCAATGGTACAAGTTTGGCAGGCTTGCGTGATGGTGGTCGAGCAATCGGGCTTGAATCACGGCCTGCTCAAGCGATTTATAGCGCCTTGCAACATGTGCAATTGCCAGCGATTGCTCACCTCAAGGGTGGCGAAGGCCATTATGTTGTGATTCACAAATGGTCGCCAACCTCAGTGATTGTGCTTGATCCCAGTCGTGGCTTGCGCACCCTCAGCAAAGATGAATTTGAGGCCATGTGGAGCGGCTATTTAGTTGAATTTAAGCCCACCGCAGCACTCAAACCTCGCGATATGGATGTTAAACCGTTCAAAACGCTGTTGCAGCTCGCCCGCCAGCACAAACTCATTTTAGGAATTGTGCTCTTCTTCGCCTTACTAGCAACCTCGTTAGGCTGGGTAACCTCGTTTTTTATGCAAATCTTGATCGACTCGATTATCCCAAATCAGGATCAAGCGCTGCTTTTCGCTTTAGGCCTAGGGTTAATTTTAGTCAGTGTCTTTCAATCAGCGCTCCAATTTGGGCGCTTATGGCTTAGTGCCAAGGTTGGGCAGCATGTCCATCAAGCCTATTCAGCTCAGTATATTGATCGTCTGTTACGCCTACCAATGAAAGTATTTGATGTTCGTTGTATCCCTGGCCTGGTGTTGCGGGTTACCCAAGCCGATGGCGTGCAATTAGCACTTTCCGAAGGATTAATCACAATTTTGGCCGATGTAGCAATGTTTCTGACTGCATTAGGGATTATTGCATTCTACAATCCAATTGCTGCATTAATTGCCGCTGCTGCTTTACCACTTGTTTGGTTTGTTTTATTTGCGTTGAATGATCGGGTGTATAACGCTCAATTAGCCTCGATTATTCGAATGGAAGAATTCACTTCGCAGATGGTCGATGTATTTGATTGTGTACGAACAATTAAGGTTTTCGGAGCTGAGGCCGAATATAAAGCCTTACTCAACGAAAAATTAGCTAATTTCACAAAATCTCGTATGGATAGCCGCGTTAATATCGCGTTACCCAGTGCATGGAGCGTCTTAGCAACCTCATTAATTACTGCCTCAATTTTATGGTATGGCAGCAGCCAAGTATTTGCTGGGCGTATGACTCCAGGCGAGTTAGTTGTTTTGTTTGGGATGGTCGCATTTTATCTCCAACCAATCCAGCGTTTACCCGCCACAATTCTTAATCTACGCACAGCGTTATTAGGCATTGAACGGATGGATGAAATTACAACCTTACCAGATGAAGCTTCACGAACCAGCGAACCAATCGCATTGGCTGAAGTCAAAGGCGAAATTAAGTTCAATGATGTGCATTTTGCCTATATGCGCAACAAAATGGTGCTGAAAAAGCTCAATTTTGAAATCAAGCCTGGCGAAACTGTAGCAATCGTTGGTGAAACTGGCTCAGGTAAGACCTCATTAGCTAACTTGATCGCAGGTTTTTATCTCCCAACCCACGGCGATGTATTAATTGATGGTATTAGCACGCGCAATATCGACCCTGATGAATTACGACGCTCGATTAGTGCCGTCTTTCAAAATACGCGGCTGCTGCAACAATCAATTCGCGATAACATCACCCTGATGCGCGATACCGATCTAGAATTAATTCGCAATGCGGCCAAAATTGCTCAAGCCGACGAATTTATTTCAGGCCAAATGTATGGCTATGAGTCGCAAGTAGCGCGTGGTGGCGATAATTTCTCATCTGGTCAAGGCCAACGCATAACGCTTGCCCGCGCATTGCTCAAAAATGCACCAATTTTAATTCTCGATGAAGCCACCAGCAACTTGGATAGCGCCACCGAACAAGGGTTTTTACAAGCCCTCGAAGATAATCGGGCCGGTCGCACCACCGTGGTGATTGCCCACCGTCTGAGCACCATTTTACGGGCCGACCGCATTTTGGTGATGGAAAATGGCGAGATCATCGAATCGGGCAGCCATGACCAACTTGTAGCCCAAGCTGGCCATTATTACAACTTGATCAAAGGCCAGATCACTAAGCCAACACCTGAGCCAATTGCCATGCCCGAAACCCATTTGAACCAACTCGCGGCCTAAAAAGAGACTGCGAAGCCTGCTACCTTGAGTCGAAGGTAGCAGGCAGGTTGAACATGGCTAGGATTGCTATCGGTCGAATATCATCAAGTAAGGAGTGTGTAGATTTTAACATGCTATCACTAATAAAGCCTGATAGTGTGTAAACTTAAGAGTACTTTACTTAAATGAACAATTAAATTCTATCACTACCAATAAGTAGCAATGATCAATCAATTAAGCTATTTTTGGATATAATCATTTAATAATAGAAGTAATTTAATAAAAGTAAATATCGTTATAAAATCACAAAAATATATAAATTAATCTTGACATATGCAAAAATATTTCTATAATCATGCTCATTGCTGGAATTGAACAAGAATCTATTGTTCAACGATTAATCGAATAACCTTAGAGGAGGATCAACAATGCGTGATCACACAATGCTGGTAGAAAAAACCGAAGATGTCATTATTTTTGGTCTGACCTACCTCGAAGAAGAAGCTGCTGAAATTCAAGATGTCGTTGGCTGTTTGATGCCAATCGGCAGTGAAGGCTATACCGTTACCGGTTGCGATGATTCCGATGGCGGAAATCCAGGCGAAATGATTCCCTAGTTACGCTTGCATAGATGCTTGTGGCTAATTTTTCTAAAGGAGCACCATTCATGGAATTCGAGAACACCAAAATCGAAGAACTGCCAGTTATTTTCGGCCTGACCTATCTTGAAGAAGAAGCTGCTGAAATCGAAGATATCGTTGGCTGTTTGCTGCCAATCGATGGCTATTCGGGCACCAGCTGCGACGACGTTGACGCAATTCCCTAGTTCAATCGCAATTCTTTCCGCTAGCAATAATTGTGTGCATAAGGAGTGACCTTCATGGAATTTGAAACCACCCAAATCAATGAAGCCCCAATGATTTTCGGCCTGACCTATCTTGAAGAAGAAGCTGCCGAAATTGATGATGTCGTTGGTTGTTTTGTCGTTGATGGCTACTCGGGCACGGGCTGCGATGACAGCGATATGCCTCCAGGCACCCAAATTCCTTAATCTTGTGGGTTATCAGCATTCAAGTTGGTTGTGTGTAAAGGAGTGAGCTTAATGGAATTCGAGAACACCAAAATCGAAGAACTGCCAGTAATCTTCGGCCTGACTTACCTTGAAGAAGAAGCTGCCGAAATTGATGATGTCGTTGGCTGTATTATGCCAATCGATGGCTATTCCGGCACCAGCTGTGATGACAGCGATCAAGGCTATCAGATTCCTTAATACGTTGCGTTTGCTGTCGGTTTATTTTTAGCTATTGTGTAAAGGAGTCCAATTCATGGAATTCGAGAACACCAAAATCGAAGAACTGCCAACAATTTTCGGCCTGACCTACCTTGAAGAAGAAGCTGCCGAAATTGAAGATATTGTTGGTTGTATCGTCATTAATGGCTTCTCGGGCACAAGCTGCGACGATAGCGACGATGGATATCTGATTCCCTAATTAATTGAGCTGAAGCGTTAACTAATGTGTGTAAAGGAGTACGTTCATGGAATTAAAGAACATCAAAACTGAAGAACTGCCGGTAATCTTCGGCCTGACCTACCTTGAAGAAGAAGCTGCTGAAATTGAAGATGTTGTTGGTTGTATTGTGATCAACGGCTATTCGGGCACAAGCTGCGATGATAGCGACGTTCCTCCAGGCACTCAGATTCCCTAACTCCTCATTTGACTATTAATTGGTAAATTCCAGCAATCAAGCGAGCCATGGGAAACCATGGTTCGTTTTGTTTTAGTATCGATGCAACTTAGCTATAATCATAGAAAGAGCAAGCGTTAAATGTTCGGTCGAATATATTCAATCAGTAATAAAAATCAATAAATTAGCATATGCAAATTAAAGTAGCTTTTAAATATTATCTATCCTGAAAATGTTGGCAAGAACCAATGACGGCAATGCATTTCATAACTTGCTGCTAGTTTCTCCATATCCAGTCAGCAAAAAATAATATCACTATAGGTTATTGAATCAACTAGTTTAACTAGTTTTTCGGCCCATTTTGATTCCCAAATCGGTTCGTTATAATGTTGATGTTTTTGAGCTTTTTATGCATTTTTGGATCGACAAAGCCATACTCTGCCAAATGTACGAGTTTATGATAAAGCTGCATAATTGGTTTCCATAGGCGGCAGCTCTGCCAGAAATCGTAGTGAATATTGATTCGGGCAAACATTTGCGCTTGGTTGATTAATTCAGCATCTTTCAAATAGTTTAATCGAGCTTTTTGTTCTCGAAACACTGAAAATGCTGCCAATAGTTTAGCACGTTTGGCATAAAACCCTAAAATATCGATTGTCAGATTATTATTTTCTAGGCGATTTTTAACTGTGCGCATCGAAGGCCGAACAGCAAATAGGCTGCTGTGGTCGTCCATATGGATCAATTTTGGCCATCAATGGCGCTAGCAAGATCAGATTTTGTGAGTACCCACAACCATGGCAACGTATCCCAAGCTTTATTAGCTCGCCAAAAAGATTTAACAAATTCGACTAACTGGCGAGCTTGGCTCATTGGGGGAACCATCAACCAATGATCACGATCATGGCCTGGCTCGATGCAATAAATAACTCCAACGCACGGGCGTTGCACCAAGGCTTCAAGTTCATCCTCAAGCTCAAGGGCATAGTTGGTTATCCATTCAAACGTGATCGTATGCCCCTCAAAACCAAACTGGGCACGGGTTCGATTATTTGGCTCATAGCTAAGCACAACGGGTTGCTCAGCAGGTTGGTTTGCTTGAATTAAGGCCTGAATCAGGCTATGGCGACCTGATCGAACATTACCAAGCACTAGAATCGGGTGTGCCATATTGCTTCCTCACGTATCAACGACCCTGCAAGCTATTGTAACCCATCTCCAACCTACAACGTCTAAAGCAATGCTGAATGGTAATGTTTGGAGGTTTGGCATGCAACACAAACAAGTGCTTTGGAAGTGGGTTGGCGCAGGGTTGGCTGGAGTTTTGCTATTAATTGGTTGTGGTAGCCCACAAAAAACAAGCTATGCAGCTGGCGAATCGCTCGCCGCAATCACCAACACTAGTGGCTATAATTTTCTGGCGTGGGAGGCTGGGACGCGGGTGCTGATGGTTTATAACGGAGCTTACGAGAAGGAAAACTGCGCATCAAGCACTGAGCTCAAGAGCACCAAGGCCATAAATCAGTGTCGAATCGTCTTCGACGATGGAACGCTAGTTACGTGGCAAATTACAGCTCTTGATAATCAGCCAACCGAGTTAATTATCAATGAGACCAATTATCCTCTTCCCGAAACAGGTAATCTAGTCATCATTCATGCTCAAAACGGAAACATCCAAGTACAGCAGCAGCAACGAGAACTTGGTGAGATCGACTTTAGCGCAAAAGCGCTTGACGCTTGGCTTAAAGCCGAGCCATTGACGGCTCCAATCGTTTTCCCCGAAAAACCATAGACGACGCGTATCAATTGATTAAACTCAATTGATACGCTAGCTGGCGAGAGGGCTATGGTATGATGGCATTTGATAGGGCAACATTACACTGCAAGCTACGTATAGCCCAAGACCAATAATTTAGCAGAGTTAATTATCGCCATGGCTGTTGATCAAAAATCCATAGGAGCATTGGCCGAACTACTCACAACCCTCTTACGCCAACGCCAACTTTCACCACGTCGTTTAGCCGAATTAACCAGCATTCCCGAAGATACAATTAAAGGATGGTTGCTTGGGCGAGGTCGCTCAATTCGCGAGTGGGAACGGGCCATTGTGGTTGTAGCTGTGCTTGATTTAAGCTATTCTAGCACGTTAGAGTTTTTTAATGCTGCGAAAGTTTCGTCAACTACACTCGAACGGCTAGCCAGTGTCGAATTATCAGCAGCCTATCGCGAACTGCAACCGTTGGTCGAAGCGTGGGCAGCACGTCACGAGATTATTCAACAACTCCGTGCGTCCAGTCTTCAACCTTTAACCAGCACGTTACCAACTGATGAATCAGCCCGCATTGAAGCCGCCGAGCAAATTACCGAATTGCCGACTGAAACCAATCACCATGCTCAACCACTTCCAGCCAAGCCTGTTAGCACCAGATCATGGCGGTTTGGCTTGATTGGCCTCAATTTAATGCTTCTTTTGGGTATCGGATTTGGGGTATGGTGGATTTTACGCCCAAGCGTTTTAGAGCCTTGGAGTGAGGGCGAATGGGGATCGTACACTGATAACGATGCTGGCGGAAACTCAGTAATAACTCCAATCATATCAAACTGCATAATACCTGATTTATCACCCAATGAGCAGTTGGTCGTTGGCTGTTTAGGAATGCATGGGACAATTAGTGGCCCCGATGGCTATGCCGGAATCTATCGCACGCTCAGCGCCACTCCAAATCAAACGGTTGACTTGAGTCAATATCAAGCAATTGGTTTTCTGGTTCGTGGCTCAGGCCAGCATGTGCATGTTGGCTTAGAAGTTCAAACTGATCCGAATCAGTCAATCCAAGAGCATGTTGCGAGTTTTACATTAACGCCCAATTGGCAATATGTACGAATTCCATTTAGTAGCATGCTGCCACTTGTGCCTGGTAGTCAGCTTGACCTGACCACTATTCGAGCTATCTCATGGTCGATTACCCAAGGCGACCAAAATAATGTTGAAATAATCGTCGATCAGATTCGATTTGAACGCTAAATTGTGATTAATTGGCTTATTTTGGCGATTTGACCTTGATCTAACCTCTATTTGACCGCTATTTACACTAGCCGAAGGATGACGATTTTGGCAAGCTGCCTCCATATACAATAATGTGGAGGCAGCAATGCAACAATCAAATCGTCGCTGGCGCTGGTGGAATTTAACATTACTCTTCCTCTTAGTTGGCATGCCATTGGCAACTAATGCCAACCAACATAACGCAAGTAGCCCAATCGCTACCTTGCCATCATTGCATGTCAGCGGCAATCAGATTCTCGACCCCGATAATCGTGAGGTTAGACTACGGGGTTTTGCCATCCCCGATTTGGAATATCTGGCCAAATATCGCGATGGTGGTATTCCCGCAGCGATTGATCGAATTACCACTAACACAGCCAGTTCGAGTGCCTTTCATTCACGGGTCGTTCGTTTGCCGGTCTATCCAGAACCTCAAGGCTTGCCAATCGATGGTTGGTTGGCCGACCCCGACCATTATTTCAGTACTTATTTGCAACCTGCAATTCAGCACTGTATTAGCCGTAACGTCTACTGTATTATCGATTGGCATTGGATTACAAATTATGTTGAGACGGATGATTCAGCGCGAACTGCCTATATTAATACTGCCACGATCGCTTTTTGGGAGCGCATTGCCCAAGCCTACCCCAACCATCCCAATCTTTTATTTGAGTTGTTCAATGAGCCAATTGAGCCGTTCGATTGGGCGACTTGGAAAAAAACTGCCCAGCCGTGGATTAAGATCATCGATCAATACTCACCTGAAAGCTTGATTTTAGTTGGCGCTCCTCATTGGAGCCGCGATACTAGTGGAGCCTTAAATCTGCCGTTTGTGGGAGAGAATATTGTTTATACCGCGCACATTTATCCGCAACATACACGTTTGCGACCAAGCACACCTGTTGCAGTAGGCGAGCAAGAAGCAAAATGGCAAGCATGGTTTGGCGATACCGCCGAAGTTTACCCGGTAATGATCACCGAATTTGGCTGGGATGTCTGCGACCCTGACCCGAATACCCAAAGTGGTTGTAGCAATGAGCCAATTGTTGGCACTACCTCGTCCTTTGGCACACCGTTCCGAGCATTCGTCGATCAATCGGCGGTCGCTGGCTGGACAGCCTGGGTTGCTGATTATTGCCTAGGCCCAGTTACCTTTGATTATGATTGGAATGTACTTGGCGGCAATGCCCATCAAGGTAAATTTATTCGTACTTGGCTCTATCAAAAACGTACAGACTTCTTCCCAACAACCATTGGCATTGAACAGCCAGTCCCACCATTCAATGTGCCGCCAACCTTGCCCGATAATTGCTAAGGCTTTTACAACCAACTTAAACCAAAACCGCCTTGGATTCACCAAGGCGATTTTTATGTCAAACTAGAATTATAAATACGACCATGGATTTGGTTGTTCAATAGTTTGTGGGTTTTGCTGTGGCTCTGGCTGCACGCCAAAAGCAGCAATCATGCCAAACAATAGGGCGGCGGTCAGTAGGCGACGTTTGATTGAACGCATCGGAACATCCTTTCGGTAAACGTTTTTTCGATAGTTCTAGCCTACCAAATCGCTTGCCTAGTCACTAGTGTAGCTGCGTGTTAGTAGCGTGTCAGGGCTGGTGTAAACCTCAAAGGCGATACAAATCATCCGCTGGATTAAGCTCTAGGGTGATAATGATGCAACCAGATTCCAGTTTGCATCGGAGTTATGGTTGGGTTATCCCAGATATTCACAGCGCTTCGGCATAATGAGGTAAATGGGGCGAAACGAGGAGCAGCAACGAAGCCAATTCAACGGCTTCGTTGCCAATTTTCACATTGCAAATAAGGCTGTGGTGCGGGTACGAATCGCAATCCCCATCAAGAAGAAACCCAGTAAGCCATAAATTAATGCTTCAAAGCGATTATCACGGCCTCGCGTGAAAGCAAATGTTGCCGGAATCGAAATAAGCGCGACCGCTGCATACAAAATATGGAAGATATCACGTTGTGGGCGAGCACCGCCGATATACAGCAAAATTCCGACAATTGCCTCAACAATCACCAGGCCTTCGCCAATCACCAAAGCGCCCCAAAAATCGCCAGTGATCGAACGCCCAGTAAAAAATAGAAAACAGCCCCAAACGCCAATAATGATCATAAAGAGCATAAAGGCAATTTGTAGCCGATCATGCAACAGATATAAGATGTTCATTGAAAGTCCTTTGCTAGATGGGGGTTGGGGATCGGGGGCAGGGGGATCGGACACCAAGCTTTATAGATTGGGAAATTAGCCTACGTGTCCTTCATAATTGAAAACCAATCCCCAACCCCCAACAACCGATCCCCAACCCCTACCCTTCCAACTTGCGCCGCAATGCCGCAATTTCACGTTCAACATCGGCCACATAATTATCGAGCCAACCAGGAGCCGAAGCGCCCAATTGATTTTGGCGCATGCGCAAACGACGTAATTCGCGCTCATTTTGGCGCAATTGTTCGCTCAGCGAGGGAGCATATGGCTCAGGAATTGGCTCGGCCAGCGCTGAATCGGGAACTTCATCCAAATATTGCACCACCAACTCGCTGACCAAATCGCTGACTTCCATCGAACGGGCACGACAAAGCCGCTCTAAACGATCGCGTTGTTCAGCAGGTAAGACAACTCGACAAGGCAAAGTAAAGAAACCGTCGCTCATGATTCCTCCGTTGCGGATGGCCGCCAAACACTGATAAGGAGCAAGCTCCACCAGAGATATATCATATCACCGCCAAGCATGGTTTGGTCAAGCATGCCATGAATCACTAAATCTGCCAAGATTGCCAGCACAACCAAGCCTAGAGCCTGTTTGCTGCGCCACCAACGCCAAATCTGCCAGCCAAGCATAGCCAAAACTACCAGCAAACCAAGCAAACCCAATTGCAACCAAACATCAAGCAGCAAATTATGCGGATGCGCCAAGGTCAAAAAACGAATTTGCGGAATTCCATAACGACTTGGCTCAAGCTGGGCAAATTGATCAAGCCCAAACCCAAGCACTGGTTGATCCTGCACCGCTCGCCATGCCGAGGCCCAAATCTCTTGGCGAGCCGAGCCAGTGCCCTCGCCAAGCCGCAGCACGCGGGCCAGCAAACTGGGCTGAATCAAGCCAAAGCCTGCTAGCCCAACACCAGCCAAGCCAACAGCGCCAAGCAACAAACGCCAACGTCGTTGCAGCAGCAAAACCAGAGCAACAGCGCCAGCCACGCCCAACCATGCGCCGCGCGTAAAGGTCAGCAAGACACCCAAACTCAGTGGGAGGCTGAGTAACCACGCCAATTGGCGCTGTTGGGCCGATTCGGCACTCAAAGCCAAGGCTAAACTACCAGCCAAACCAGCACCCAAGTAAACACCCAAGGCGGTTGAGCTTGGCAACAGGCCGATCAAGCGTGGCACCCCAGTCGTGGCCCAAACGCCTTCGCCCAAGGCAAAACGCACCAAGCCATCACCAGCGATCCAAGCCGCCATGACAATATAGCTCCAGAGCATACTTTGCGCTTTAACTCGCTGAGTTGCCAGTAATAGCAAGGCCACACAAGCCCAAATTGCTGGCTCGATGATCGTGCGCCGCAATTCGCGTAGGGCTGTCGCAGGCTCAACCAAGCCACTAGAGCCAAGGCTCAACCCAGCCGCCAGCACCAAACCCAGCGCTATTGCCCCAATTGGCCAATACCAACTAGTTTTGAGCCAGGCCAAGTGTGGGCGTTGGCCGCGCCACCAACGCCAAATCACATGCAATAGCAAACCAGCAGCACTGATGCCAAACAAGGTTTCGTTGAGCGGAAAACTCAAGTTACCAACCAAGCGAGCGCGATAATACAGCGGAATCGCGAGCAACGGCAGACAAGCAGCTAAACTTGGGCGCAAGCCAATTAAGCCAACTAGTGCGAGCAACCCAACCGCCGCCACAGACCATGGCAGGCCAAACCATGCCGCCAAGGCCACACCTGCCACCACCAACAGCCAATCTTTGGCTAATACAGCGCGTAAAACCCACCACAACAAACCTGCTAAACCCAAGGCTAAACCACTTGCCAAAACCCAACGCCACCATGGCCGCGCATTAGTTTGGCTGGTGATTGTTTGTTGCAAGGTTTGGGCATATTGATCAAGCACTTGGCGATAGGTTTGATCAAGTTCGCGCAGTTGGCGTTGGCTATAACTGGCCCGCCCAACCTCAATCGCTGCTTGGGTTGCTTGTTCAAGTGTGCCGTTGCTAATCGTAATTGCGCGGGTTTGAAAATAGTCGCTGCTTGGGGCCAACCAATCGCTGCGGGTTCCGAGTGGTGGTGGATACAGTTTGAGGTGTTCGACAATTGGCCACGTGGCTGAGCGCAGTTGCTCGGCCAATGCACCTAAATCGCGGGTTTGGCCCATCAAGGCCGTATCGTAGGCTTGCAAGGCTTGGCGCTCATGCTCAGCCGCCAGTGAGGCTTGGGCCAATAATTCAACATCAGCCGCCAATTCGCGCCGCACTTGGGCTTGTTGTTCGGGGCTGAGTTGGGCCAATTGCACGCCACGGCGCTCGAAATCACCACGTTCGCCATCAAGCACACTAGCAGCAATGACAGCAATTTGGCGTTGCTCAGCCTGTTGATCAAGCGTGGCAAGGCTCGCCTGAACCAACGCCGCCGGAGCGTTGGCATTCGATAAGGCTGGCATTGGTAAGAATAATGTCCAGCAGCTGAGGCCAAGCAGCAGCAAAGCCAATACCCGATCAAATTGGCGTGATTGAGCCATACAACGATCTTTCCACATTGCTATACCAGATCATGGGGTTGATATCCCACTTCAAGCAAGTTAAGGATTGATAAAGGTGGGAGCAAACATCCTGCGCCCGAATCCTGCCCAGAGGGGTTATCACCAGCTACGAAGCAGGCTAGGATCAACCACGGTTCATCGTTGCTGAAGCTTAGGCATCACGAGACGGTGGCGCTTGTTGAGCCAACACGCTTGCAACATCGGGCGGTTGCCAATCGGCGGGTTTAAGCTGTTTACCATCGGCTCGGCGCGGGCCAGTGGTTTTGGCTAAATTTGCCCGATGCACTTCAGCAAACACCGGATTCAAATCAATGCCATACGTGAGGCATAGGCCATAGGTAACATACAGTAAATCAGCGGCTTCTTGAGCAATAGCAACCAGATCTCCAGCGTTAACCGCCGCTTGGAGTTCGGTATATTCTTCCTGAAGTAATGTTTGGCGCAAAGCTTGCACAGCGAGAGATGGAAGTTGGGGGGTCTCTGGCAACTCCATTCCAATCGCCTCGTGAAATGCTCGCACCGCAGCGCTATGATCTGGCATCGTCAACCTCAAACCAATGAACCGCGCTTATCCTACCCGTGATCAGCGAATGCTGCAACTGATGGCCCTGTTTTCGCCGTCATATTCGCATCACAAACCCTAGTTCGGAGCCTTTTCGCATGACAATGTACTCACGCCAGATTGATGCGCAGACCCGTACTGCGCAATTCTCCTATGATCCACGTGGGATCTTATGGATCATCTCGCTCCCTGCAGCCCAAGAATCGCCTGCTGACGCGACTGAAAATGTAGCAGTCATGCAACGGTTCTTGGCGAATCGGCCAAATAGTGCGGTTATTCTCGATATGCGAGCCTTAGAAGCGATCGATCGCGAAGCTCGCCATATTTACACTAGCGGCGATGGTAAGTTCCCCGCGCGAGCCTTAGCGATCGTGGTCGAATCGGCAACCAGCCGCATCACTGGCAATCTCTATATGACGATTAGCCGTGGGAGTGGCCGCCCAACCCGTATGTTTCAAACTCCTGCCGATGCTGAAATTTGGGCGGTTAATCAACTTAACTAATTAAAAAGTGTTAGGCGAGGGGATACTAGCTAGCCTAGCATCCCCTTTAGTGGTTAAAGCGCCACTATTTCTGGCCTCAAACTAGGATTCGGCAAGGGGTAATCATCCGCGAGGAACCTAAAGAAACACAAAGAATACTAATTCATCAATCCAGAAGTATAGAGGATTTAAGGGTGACAAATGATTTTAGTTCTTGGGCATGGGGTGATAACCCAAGCTCAGATCTTCTCGTGGCCTGATTAACTGATATTGGTTTCGATCGCCAAGCGTTGATCGGTATAATGAGCGAGGGTGCGCAACGTCCGAACGGCCACTACGTGCAGGGCATTCGTGGCATGAAGCTTGACAGCGCTGCTAGAATAGGCCATAGTCAATCCTTAGGATGGTCACATGTCAATCAATCTGGCATATCTAGTTTACCATAATTTTCTTGCTTACAAATTGAAACAACTCCGTGGCATGGGTTATCGCTTGCATCCTGCTGCTGGTGTAGCCTGCTTTCGAAAAGTGGACACCTAGGTATTTCAATCAACGCCCCGAGGAAGCGGGGATTAAAACACGCGCAACCTCGTCGATCTTGGCGAACAGCAGGCATTTCAATCAACGCCCCGAGGAAGAGGGGATTAAAACAAAATGAAAAAGCTCTTCTCCTAATGGATATTGACACATTTCAATCAACGCCCCGAGGAAGAGGGGTTTAAAACCATCAGGACCTCGAAAGATCCCTGGGTGTCCAGGAACATTTCAATCAACACCCCGAGGAAGAGGGGATTAAAACCTATAGCAGACAAAATATGTCTGGCACGAACTGGCCATTTCAATCAACGCCCCGAGGAAGAGGGGATTAAAACCCAGAGTGGGCTTTTTTTCGCAAATCGCCTTGAAGCTAATCTCAATCAATGCCCCGAGGAAGAGGGGATTAAAACCAGAATAGCGCAGCCAATTCTGCGCCATCCAGTCAATCTCAATCAATGCCCCGAGGAAGAGGGGATTAAAACTTTGTGGTTTACTCGAAGAATTTGCGTCATTACTAATGAATCTCAATCAATGCCCCGAGGAAGAGGGGATTAAAACGAAGATGTTGGTTAACAGTAAATGGGAAATCAATTGAATTTCAATCAACGCCCCGAGGAAGAGGGGATTAAAACTCAAGGGCAGTATCGATTTCGATTATTAATTTGCCATTTCAATCAACGCCCCGAGGAAGCGGGGATTAAAACCAATGGAAGGTTGCCAATAGTCTTGCGGAAGTAGAGATTTCAATCAACGCCCCGAGGAAGCGGGGATTAAAACGCGAGAATGATTACAGGAACCCAAAAGGTTTTGCCTGTTATTTCAATCAACGCCCCGAGGAAGAGGGGATTAAAACCTCGTTCCAGAGAACGCCATTGCTGTCGTTATCTTTCATTTCAATCAACGCCCCGAGGAAGAGGGGATTAAAACCTCGTTCCCGCTGAAGCCGAATCCGACGACGTGTGCTATTTCAATCAACGCCCCGAGGAAGCGGGGATTAAAACCTCGTTCCCGCTGAAGCCGAATCCGACGACGTGTGCTATTTCAATCAACGCCCCGAGGAAGCGGGGATTAAAACACAAAGGCCATCTTTTTCTCCTTTACTGAAAGAGCTTATTTCAATCAACGCCCCGAGGAAGCGGGGATTAAAACTCCAGAATCACTGGTTGGTAACCGGGGGATTCTGGATTATTTCAATCAACGCCCCGAGGAAGAGGGGATTAAAACGCGATAGGCCTGTCCGATGTGCGTATTTGTTCATGATGAATCTCAATCAATGCCCCGAGGAAGAGGGGATTAAAACGCAAATGATTGATCTCCACGAATTGCATTTCCCATAAAATCTCAATCAATGCCCCGAGGAAGAGGGGATTAAAACGCGCAGCCAGCAAAGTTTGATTGGCTGGCTGCGCAATCTCAATCAATGCCCCGAGGAAGAGGGGATTAAAACCATGGAACACATCTCCCCGCTCGATTTGTCCAAGCTCATTTCAATCAACGCCCCGAGGAAGAGGGGATTAAAACGCTAAGGAAGCCACAGTCCCAGGACCATATTTTTCGAATTTCAATCAACGCCCCGAGGAAGCGGGGATTAAAACAAAACTGTCACCAGAGACGTTGGCTTTGATCACACGACATTTCAATCAACGCCCCGAGGAAGCGGGGATTAAAACCCTCAGGAGTCTCAATTTGGGCGCCATTGGTGGCTTCAATTTCAATCAACGCCCCGAGGAAGCGGGGATTAAAACATTAATCTTTTATTTTTTAGGTAATGCACCAAGTAGAATTTCAATCAACGCCCCGAGGAAGCGGGGATTAAAACCAATTGCCTTCCTCAATCACGCGGCGAAAGAATTATTTCAATCAACGCCCCGAGGAAGAGGGGATTAAAACGGAAGTTGACTCAGAAGAGGTAATCTGTCTGGAATCGGCATCTCAATCAACGCCCCGAGGAAGAGGGGATTAAAACCATATGATTGCTAAGAGTATAGCTCTGCCTGGCACATCTCAATCAACGCCCCGAGGAAGCGGGGATTAAAACAGAATTGACCATCAAACATTAGTTGTACTGATTGGATCTCAATCAACGCCCCGAGGAAGCGGGGATTAAAACCAGGGTGACCGCATTGTCGTTGCCGATGGGGAAGCTATTTCAATCAACGCCCCGAGGAAGAGGGGATTAAAACCAATCCGATCACGAGGTTTCCTCCATGATAGTAGGGTCATTTCAATCAACGCCCCGAGGAAGAGGGGATTAAAACAGACAAGTTTCGTATCGCAATGGGTCGAGCGCCATCAACCATTTCAATCAACGCCCCGAGGAAGAGGGGATTAAAACTTACTGGGACCCAGAAGATTTTGCCTGTTAGTTTAGTTATTTCAATCAACGCCCCGAGGAAGAGGGGATTAAAACAGACTATAGATGCGTAAGGCATCGGTAGCCCGTAAACTGTGGATTTCAATCAACGCCCCGAGGAAGAGGGGATTAAAACAATAAGGGCCATAAAGGCAAAAAAATTGAAAGGTTTTTTATTTCAATCAACGCCCCGAGGAAGAGGGGATTAAAACGAAAATCATTACCCCATTAGTTGGAGTATTAGTAAATCCATTTCAATCAACGCCCCGAGGAAGAGGGGATTAAAACGGTTGAAACATTATTTAGCTGGCGCTACCGCAATGGGATTTCAATCAACGCCCCGAGGAAGAGGGGATTAAAACAAATAAACGATATCCCAGCAATCAATTTTTTGGCATCTCAATCAACGCCCCGAGGAAGAGGGGATTAAAACAAAACCGTTAAAATCGACCGGTGGAAGAACCTGTCCATCTCAATCAACGCCCCGAGGAAGAGGGGATTAAAACATTCAGCATTGATTTTATTGCGATCATTAATTGAAATCTCAATCAACGCCCCGAGGAAGAGGGGATTAAAACCCACTGGATCATCGTGCCGCTTGAAGCTACGATGATCTCAATCAACGCCCCGAGGAAGAGGGGATTAAAACGCGCGGAAGATTGGTCCAGCGGCTATAATAGCCATAATCTCAATCAACGCCCCGAGGAAGAGGGGATTAAAACTGGCCAAACGGGGCCATATCAACGCTGTAGCGGGGCATATCTCAATCAACGCCCCGAGGAAGAGGGGATTAAAACTTTGGCTCAACCGGAAAGTCAATGTACGCAATCGTATATTTCAATCAACGCCCCGAGGAAGCGGGGATTAAAACCATAAGATCGCTGGCTGATGTTGGCGCCATAATCGGATTTCAATCAACGCCCCGAGGAAGAGGGGATTAAAACCAATAGAATGGCCGATTCCTAATAGTGATAGGTAATGCATTTCAATCAACGCCCCGAGGAAGAGGGGATTAAAACACTACTGTTGTGCAATGGGAGAGGGAAATGCCATTCCATTTCAATCAACGCCCCGAGGAAGAGGGGATTAAAACTAAACTACTAATAAAGAAAACTAACGCATCTAAAATCATTTCAATCAACGCCCCGAGGAAGAGGGGATTAAAACTATGTTGAGGGTCGTCACGGTGTTCGTGGAAAGGTCGAATTTCAATCAACGCCCCGAGGAAGAGGGGATTAAAACATGTTCACTGTCACCAAGAATGGGTGGCGACTCAGCCCTTCGGATTTCAATCAACGCCCCGAGGAAGAGGGGATTAAAACTCCATTCATCAGCTTATATAAATCAGCATTATATAGTGTATTTCAATCAACGCCCCGAGGAAGAGGGGATTAAAACCAATAGCGGCAGTATCTCAGAGCGATCAAGTGCAAATTTCAATCAACGCCCCGAGGAAGAGGGGATTAAAACGCGATAACGCGATTAATGTAGGCAAAGTGTTCGGGCAACATTTCAATCAACGCCCCGAGGAAGAGGGGATTAAAACACCTAGTCCTTTAAGATCTTCTCTCGGGACTAGTTGCGTATTTCAATCAACGCCCCGAGGAAGCTGAGTTATTGCCACAACCAAAACTTGCCAAAACCCACAATTTGATGCAAGATCAACACGGCCCAGCGCCCATGCTCCACACCGTTCATTCCACCCATTAGAGGCTCTATGCGTATCACTCGCGAACTCGAAAATCAGTATCATAAGCTGGATTCATCGTTATGGTTTCGGCCCACGCTCATGGCAATTGGCTCGGCTATTTTGGCCTTTATCACGGTTGAGCTGGATCGGGTTTTCGATTTTGATCATGTGGCTTTTTTGCGGGCTGGGATCGACGATGCGCGGGCGATTCTCTCTTCTGTCACCAGCTCGATGCTCACCGTCACCACCGTTACCTTTTCGATCATTATGGTGGCCTTGGTGCTCGCGTCGCAGCAATTTTCGCCACGAATTATTCGTAATGTGATGCGCGATACGCCTTCGCAATATGTACTAGGCACATTTATTGGCACATTTATTTATAGTTTGCTGGTGCTGGGGCAGATTAACGATCAAGCATCGTTTGTCTTTGTGCCGATTCTCTCACTTGCCACTAGCATTATGTTAACTCTCTTGAGTATTGTGGCCTTTATTTATTTTGTGCACCACATCGCCGAGACAATTCAAGCCAGTGTCTTGATTGCCCGCGCCGCCGAACGCACGATCGATGTGTTGGATCGGCGCTTCCCCGAAACGCTGGGCCATGCGATGGAGCAAATTCCACCGCCGCCCATCCCCAACGAAACCCCAACCACAATTTACAATGCCAAGGGCGGCTATATTCAAGCAATCGATCCTGTGCCTTTGTTGGAGTTGGCTCAGCGCTTCGATGTAGTGATTTACATGGATCGCGCGGTCGGCGATTTTGTGCCAACTGGTAATCCACTCTTACATATGGTTCCGCAACGCGAACTTGATCCCGATAGCATCGCTGAATTTCAAGATGTATTCGAGATTGGTTTAGAACGAACGTTGTTTGATGATGTGTTGTTTGGCATTCGCCAACTGGTGGATATTGCGCTCAAGGCAATTTCGCCTGCGGTCAATGACCCGAGCACCGCGATTAATGCGATCGATTTGCTGAGTGATGTACTGGCGCAGGCCATTCGTCGCCCTGAGCAATCGCCATGTCGCTACGATGAATTTGATCAGCTACGGGTGGTTGCGAATACAATTACATTTCGCCAGATGTTAGGCACTGCACTTAACCAAATTCGCCAATATGCTAAAGGCGAAATCGCGGTAACTGCCCGATTATTGGTGTTGCTGAATGAAGTTGCGCTAGCCTGCGACAACCAAGAACGCCGGGCCATGCTCTGGGAACAAGCCTGCATCATCACACGGGGAGCCGATCAAGGTATCACTGAGCCATTCGATCGCGCCTATATCAACGAGCATTTGGTGACGCTTGCCAATACATTAGCCATCGCAGCTGAGCAACGCATTATGCTGAAAGTTGGCTAACTGACGCATCCAAACGCTCAACCGTATAACAATTGCGCCCCGCCGCCTTGGAACGATACAACGCTTGATCAGCTAATTGGGTCAGGCGTTCAGGGTCATCAACCTGCTCAGTCCAGGCAATGCCAAGGCTAATTGTTACGTTGACGGCGGTTTGCTTAACCACATACGGCGTGTTGGCAATCGCCGTGCGCAAGCGTTCAGCAATCACAATTGCCTCTTGCATCGAGGTATGCGGCAGAAAGACCAAAAATTCCTCGCCGCCGTAGCGCCCAAACACATCGCTATGACGCAGCACCAACCGCGCTCGTTGGGCAATCCCACGTAGCACCTCGTCGCCGCTATCATGGCCATAGCTATCGTTAATCGCCTTGAAAAAATCAATATCAAACATAATCCAAGCCCAGCCTTGCGCATCAGTTTGTTGATGTTGCAAAGCAAGGTCGATTTGTTCGTATAAACCGCGCCGATTGAGAATTTCGGTCAGTGAGTCAGTTTTAGCCCATTCAGCCAATTGCAAATTAATTTGTTGAATATCAGCTAATTGTTGATGCAAATCATCATTTTGCAAATGATACAGCGCTGCTTGATTACGAGCTTCATCTAAACGATACATTGTTTGTAGAACTTGCATTCGTCGCACTGATTGCTCATTAAAAACCGTATCTTTTAATTCATAATAGGCTTTATAGTGCTTCAACGAGGCTTTAAAATCGCCTAAGGCCTCATAGGTATCAGCCAAAGCTTGATGTGCCCGATAGACTTTTTGCTGATTGATTGTAGGATTGACTGAAATCAAGGCTTGCTCAAGAATCACGCGGGCGGCTTGATAATGCTTAATCCGATTGAGCAAAACACCATGGCGAATCAAGGCTTCAATTGCTTCGTGAATATTGTTCGAGCCACAAGCTAATTCATAGGCTTGCATAAAATGCTCAATTGCTCGGTTTTGTTGATCAAGCCCAGCATAGGCTAAACCTAAATTATTATGACACTCAGCCTGGCCATGCTGCCAATCGATTTCGTGATAGAGCGCCAGTGCTTGCTCACCATAGCTCACAGCCTGCTCAAATTGCTTCAAGGCACAGGCCGCCCGACCGCTGTTATCGAGAATTTCGGCTCGCATGCGCAGATGCGCCGGAAATTGGGTCATGGCTTCAAGTAAGCGCAAACCATGCGCCAGATCATTCAGGGCAATTTCGGGGCTTTGCAATTCGCAATGCAAAAAGCCCAAATTATTGCAAACCAAAGCCTCAAACCATTGATCATTTAATTGGATCGCATCGCGTTTGGCTCGCTGCAAATATTGCAAAGCTTCGGTATAGTTGCCCAGCACAATTAATAACACGCCCAAGGCATTATGCACCGCCGCGCTATGAATGCCGCTGGCCAAAAATGCATCACTATCTTCCGAGCCAAGTGAGGCTGATTGAAAACTGGTATCTAAGATATCAAGCCAATGCGGGTTGGGCTGGCGGGGTGGGGTTAATTGGCACAGTTTGCTGGCGCGAAAGAGGTAGGTTAACGCCTGATGATACGATTGTTCACTAAACAGCAGTTTGGAACGCCAATAGAAACAATCGATCAACCCTTGAGTATAAGGCTTGCTTTCGTCGCCCGCCATCCGCGCCAAACCTTCGGCCTGATGGTTGAGTGCCCAAGCCTGTTCATGGTCAACTAAACGGAGTTCGGCAACTAATCGGTTAAGTACATCGACATGCTGCATTGGGTTATGAATTTCGGCCAATGCAGCATGTAAGGCCGCTAAAGTTGTTGCATGATTCATGCTTGCCACGCAGTGTAATGATTAAAAATTCGTTGCATGCATCATAGTATTTCATGGCAATTGATGCAACTCTTCAGTGGTGTTTTTGACCTTAGGACTTTGCTACAATGCCTCGCGCAAGCGCCACCAAGCCTCACCAGCTGTAGCCGCTTGGCGTAAGCTAGCAATTTTATCGGGCGCAACCAACCAAGCTTCAAAGGCGGCTCGGCTACAGATTAATGCTGCTGCCGCTGGTACACCGCGTTGTTCGAGCAATTGCCATAGCTGCTCCAAACCAGTTGCGCTCAATTGTGGTACAGTCTCAGTCGCATAGGCATCGAAGGTTGTCACATAGGCGACTTGTCCATTGCGCAATTCAGCAATCAGGCCAATCGCCAGTTGTTCGCCATCAAATACGCACAGTGCAATGCCTGCCTCTGAGCCAAGTTGGGCCACAAATTGCTCGATGCCACGATAGGTCCAGTGGTTCCAATGGCCGGCTGGCGGCGGAACCGTGACATAGCCTTGGCCATCGCCCCAGAGCAACGAATAGACCAAATGATAGTAAGCTGGCATGCTTAGGCTGCGTTGCTCTGGTTGTTGAGCTTGCTTGGCAACCTCGGCCAAATGCTGCTTGCTAATCACATGCACCCGATCCCAACGCCCTTCGCTCGCCAACTCTTCGGCCAATACTTGGGGTGTGGTGGTCAAATTGCCAGTAATTTCACGTTGCACATGATTGTTACTATCAACCGCTCGTAAAATGTTCTGACCATCGTGGAGCACATATAAGCCATGTTCGCCAGGTCGCGCAGCTTGGATGTATTTGCCAACCTCGATAAAGCGCCCAATATTGCGCCAAGTAATTGGGTCAAGATCCAACACCTGCCAAAAACGATCAATCATGCTGCACCTCGACAATTGCAATCGTGTAGGCTGCTAGGCTAATCGGCTGCTGTTGTTGGAGATCAGCGCCAGCGAATGCTCCCCACAAGCTGGTTAACCGCACAGGATGGGCAAAATCCAAGCTTGAGTTAATCGTTTCAGCGGTTGGGTTGGCTACAAACAGAATTTCGCGGCCTTGGTGGCGATGGCTGGTAACCGCCAATTGAGGGTTTTGAGGCCGCACTGGCAAGCCTGCTGCAACTTCGGCACAAAAAGCGCCTAGTTCGGCTTGGCTCAGCAAGCCCAAATGGCCACTGCCCAAGGCAACTTGGCGTTTGCCCGCCAATTGATCAGCTAAAATCGTGCAGGGCTGGAAATATTCGTCAAGGGTTGGCAAGGTCGGGCCAAGCCAAACGGTTGCACCAGCTTCGGCAGCCTGCAACAAACGCTGTTGATCGGCGCGGCTCATCCAATCGACACTTTGAGCAAACACCAATTTATAGTCAGCAATTCGTGAACTGCGCAAATGGCTATCGCTCAAATCGTAGTCGATATGGTTGGCATCGAGCGTGCTCCGCAACGAGCCATACCAACTTTGCGGATGAAAATCATCGCTTTCAACTTCGAGATCGCTGCTAAAACCCAAATCTAATTCGACTCGATTTAATCCTGGCGGCAGGCCGAGTAAATCGACATGGCCATAGTGCAAGGTTGAAGTGGCGGCCCAATAGCGCCCAAGATCATAGCTGAGCAGCACTAAAACCTCAGGTTTACGCTGGAAGTTCCACCATTGTTGCTGTTGCAAAAAGCCCATCAAACGCTCAAAAAATTGCGCATATTCAGGCCGATAATCGCCATGACGCGTGATTGGGCAGGCCAACCAACGATCGCGCTCGACCAACATATAGAAATTGAAGGCTTTAATCCCATACATCAAGGCCGCTAAAGTGACAAATTCTGCTTCTTCAGGCCGTGGCGTGAGCGCATGGTGAATCCACAGGCCGCTGCCAAATTCAGGGATAAACGGCAGACGTGTGGTGCCAGCCATATAGCGCACCAAGGTAATCGCGCCATCAAAGCCTTGTGGTTGGCGATAATAGTTGATCCCAACCCAATCGACATGGCCGTTGGCTTCCATGGCATTGATATCGAGCGGCGTGCGATATTGAAAAGCTACATCGTGGAATAATGGCACATCAACCACGCCACGCTCACGCAGCATATCGGCCATGGTCGCAACAATCCAATTAACATGCACTTCTTTGTAGCGCACCCAATCGAGGTGAGCCACTAAATCGGGGCGACTGGCGATATCGGCATCGCGCGGCGCAACTACTTCGCTAAAAGTAGCATAGTTGGTCGCATAGGCTTGATTCAATTCCTCGATTGCGCCATATTGCTCAGCCAACATTGCTTGATACAAGGCCAACGACGAAGGGCTGTAATCGGTCGCATAGGCCTGCTCATGAAACATATAGCAGGTTTCATTATCGCTTTGCACCGCGACAATTGGCCCATGCGGCGCAAGTTGCGGCACAATCACTTGGCACATGTGGTCGAACCACACGCCCACGGCGGCCAAATATTCAGGGCTGGTATACGATGGCACAGGAAATTGATGCGGTGGATGCAAACCCGCTGCCAAGCTCATATGCATGGTATCCAGCGCCGTGCGAGCTTGCATCGCAGGATCATCCAAAATCCATTGGGGAAAGCCAAAGTCGGTCAATTCAGCATTGATCAATGGCCCAGGCCGCGCAATCAGCCAGATTCCCCGTTCATGGCACAAGCGCATAAAGGCCGTGAGATCCTTGCGTGGATCGATTTGGCCCCAATCGTATTGACCGGGAGCGGTTTCATGCACACCCCAAGGAATGTAGGTTTCGATCATCGAAAAGCCAAGCGCCTTGGCTTGGTCGAGAATATAATCCCAGCGGTCGCGCTCTAAACGCCAATAGTGGATAGTGCCGGAATAAACCGGCACTTCCTGACCATTGACTGCAAGACCGTTGGCAGTCAGCGTCACGCTCATGCCGCAGTTCCTCCACTGCCCTCACCATACAAATGGCAACGAACCCAGTGATTTGGGGCAATCGTTTGTACATCGGGCATTACTTTGCGACAAACATCCTTGACTTGAGGGCAACGTGCCGCAAACGGGCAGCCAGGCGGCGGATCGATCAAGGAAGGCGGCTCACCACGGGCGACAACTTCACGCTGGCCAAGCGCAACTTCGGGGTTTGGCACGGCGGAAAGCAACAATTTCGTATAGGGATGGGCGGGGTTGCCGATCAACTCGTCACTATCAGCACCTTCCATCATTTGGCCTGCATACAACACCATAATCCGGTCGGCAAAATAGCGGGCGCTAGCAATATCGTGGGTAATGTAGAGATAGCCAATCCCGATCTCTTTTTTGAGTTTGGCCATCAAATTCAAAACGCCAATCCGAATCGAAACATCGAGCATCGAAATTGGTTCGTCGGCCAGCACAATTTCGGGATCGACGGCCAAAGCGCGGGCAATTGCTACCCGTTGGCGTTGCCCACCAGATAACTCGTGGGGATATTTATTGGCAATATCGGCTGGCGGATTCAGGCCGACCGTCGCCAGCAACTCATGCACTCGTGGCAACAAATCGCTGCGCCGCTCAACTTTATGATGAATTTGCAACGGTCGCATAATGTGATGCGCCACCGAGTGGGTTGGATTCATCGAGCCAAATGGATCTTGAAAAATCATCTGTACGCCGCTGCGATAGCTCAGCGAAGCACCGCGTTTCTCAGTTTGCAGCACATTTTGGCCACGGAAGATAATCTCGCCACTGGTTGGCTCCATCAAGCGGGCGATCAAACGGGCGGCGGTGCTTTTGCCGCTACCTGATTCGCCCACGACCGCCAACACCTCGCCACGCCGAATTGCAAATGACACATCGGTTAAGGCATGGACATGTTTGCTGCGAAACAGGCCGCCCACTGGAAAGCGCTTGGTCAAATTGCGCACTTCCAAGACCACCGGGTCGGGAGATTCAGCTAATTTCCACTGCTCAGCAGTTAACACAGTTTTGGTCATGATGCACCTCAGTACAAGTGACAAGCCACAAAATGGCCTGGTTCAACTTCGCGTAGGGTTGGTTGTTGCAGTGAACACTGAGCAATCGCCTTGGGGCAGCGTGGGTGAAAGCGACAACCGCTTGGTGGTTCGAGCATATTTGGCGGCGAACCAGGAATCCCAGTTAGGGTTTCCTTGGGGCCAACCAAGGCAGGGAACGAAGCCATCAAGCCTTGGGTGTAGGGATGCATGGGCTTGTTGAATAGCTCGTGGGCAGCAGTCATTTCGACAATCTCGCCAGCATACATCACACCGATGCGGTCGGAAAACTCGACCATCAGCGATAAGTCGTGGGTAATAAACAAAATCGAGAAATCAAGCTCTTTTTTGAGATACTCGATTTGCTGCATAATATCTTTTTGCACCACCACATCAAGCGCGGTGGTTGGCTCGTCCATAATCATCAACTGTGGTTTGAGTGCGAGTGCAACCGCAATCACCACCCGTTGGCGCATGCCGCCGGAAAGTTGATGCGGATAATCATCAACTCGCTTCCCATCGATCCCCACAATATCGAGCAATTCGGCGGCACGATCTTTGGCCTGTTGCTTGGTCGTTTTAGGTTGATGGCGTTGGATCACATCGATAATCTGCTCGCCAACGGTCAAAACTGGATTGAGCGCATTCATGGCGCTTTGAAACACCATCGAAATATCGCGCCAACGGAACGCTTCGAGGCCTTCCATATCCATTTCAAGCACATCATCGCCATCGAATAGCACATTGCCACCAGTAATCACTGCGGGCGAATGCAAAATCCGCATAATGGCGTGAGCAATGGTCGATTTACCGCTGCCCGACTCGCCAGCGAGGCCAAAAACCTCGCCTTGGCCGATGCTAAACGAAACGTTGGAAACAGCTTGGACTGGGCCGCGCAACGTCTGGTATTCGACCGATAGGTTCTGAACATCGAGCAATGGCTCAGCCGCACTACTTGCGGATGACTGGGGTGACAAGGACGTTGGCACGGGAGCGCTTGCCATGAGTGGTCTCCTTTTCGGCACGTAAGCGAGGGTTGGTAATTTCGTCAAGGGCATAGTTCAGCATGGTTAAGGCAAAGGCACACAAGGCAATACAGATCCCAGTTGGCACGAATGTCCACCAAGCTCCGGTCAAGATGCCAGCATTATTTTGCGCCCAGTAGAGCATCGTGCCCCAGCTGGTTGTGCCAACATCGGTCAAGCCAAGGAAGGCCAAACCAACATCAGCGCCAATTGCATACACCGTCGAACCAACCATGCTCCCAACAAACACCGAGGACATATTTGGCAAGACTTCGCTAAACAAAATCCGTGGAGTTCGTTCGCCGCTCACCACCGAGGCCGCGATAAAATCTTTGGCCCTGAGCGAAAGCACCTGCGAACGCATAACGCGGGCTGGCCAAGCCCATCCGGTAATGGTCAGCACCATCACAACGGTCACCGGCCCTGGTTTGAGAAAGGCCGCAAGAATAACCAACAATGGCATGCCCGGAATAATCAGCATCACATTGGTCAACAATGAGAGCAAATCATCAACCCAACCGCCCAGATAGCCAGCGGTCAAACCGATAATTGTGCCCAAAATTGTTGAGGCAATGCCGACACTCAGGCCAACCGTGAGCGATAAACGCGACCCCCAAACCAGCTGGCGAAACACATCTTGGCCTTGACCAGTTGTGCCAAGTAAGAAGGTTTTGCCGCCTGGAGCAGGCTTATCAGCGATCCAAGCTGGGGCCAAGTGGGCACGGCTTTCCATCTTTTTGGGGTTGCCTGGGGCAATCCATGGGGCTAGTAGGGCCACCATCACAAAGAAGAACATAATGCTTACGCCGAGCATCGCCTTGCGATTACGCAAGAATGCTCGTAGCAACGGCCAATGCGCCAACCATGGACGGCCTGTTTTGGTAGTTTCGGCTGCCTTTGAAGCCAAGGTTTTCTCCGGTGATGCTTGCATGGCACAACTCCTAGCGTCGAGTGCGTGGATCAAGCCACACATACAATATGTCAACCAACAGATTGGCCCCAAGCACCGCAAACGTAATCATCAAAAACAAGCCCTGCATCAATGGGTAATCCAAGTTGCGAACTGCTTGCAACAGCAAATAGCCTAAGCCTGGATACGCAAAGATAATTTCGGTGAGCAAGGAGCCGCTGAGCACAAAGCCAAGTGCCATCCCAAACGAGGTAACATTGGGCAATAAGGCGTTGCGAGCAGCATAACTAAACATAATTCGTTGTTGCGATAAACCCTTAGCCTGCGCCATGGTGATGTAATCCTCGGAGAGAATCCCAACCATGGTATTGCGCATGCCAAGCATCCAACCGCCAATCGAAGCCAGCACAATACAGCTTGCTGGCAAAATCATGTGCGAGATAACACTCTTTATAAAGGTGAGGCTGCCCCAATCAACCGATAGTGCATCGTTATAAGCATGTCGTAACGGGAACCAGCCTGCTTGAAATGCAAGGAAATACAGCGCAATCATCGCTAAGAAGAAGTAGGGAAATGCGCCGATAAAGGTTAGTAAGGGTGGAGCAACCGAATCGAGGATACCATTACGCCGCCAAGCGCCGATAATCCCCAAAACATTGCCCAAGAAAAAACTAATCACGGTGGCTAAACCAGCCAGCAAGATAGTCCACATAAATCCAGTTGAAATAACCGTGGTAACTTGGGCAGGGAAAAAGTTGATTGAGATACCAAACTCTCCGCGACTCAAGCTTCTCAGGTAGGTAAAATACTGTTCGAGCAAGGGAGCATCGCTTAGGCCATAAGCTTTGCGCAACGAATCGATTTCTTCAGGGCGAAGTTTGCCTTGAAAACGGGCGAAGATAGCCGAGGCTGGGTCACCAGGCATAAGCCGGGGTAGGTAGAAATTGACGGTAAGCGAGACCCAAGCCGCGACCGCGTAAAAGCCCAGCCGTCGCAACAAGAAACGCATGGTTCTTCCTTTCAGGGTTTCGCGCCTGGGTCGGGTTGGTGCTGGAGCCGTATTGGCTCCAGCACACGACCAAACCAGACACTGCTTATTTTGGTTTGATGTTGGTCAAGAGGATCAAGCGGTCGGGTTGAGCGAACGATGAAAGCAAGACATATGGGTTTTCTTCGTTCGGGAAGTTGGTAAAGCGTTTGGTGTTGTATTCACCCCAATAGATGTTTGGCATAATTGGGATAGCTGGGGCTTCTTGAACAAAGATCATCTGAATTTCGTTCATGATTTTCTTTTGTTCGGCTGGGTCTGAGGTTTTGACAAATTGTGAGTACAATTCATCGACCTTTGGATTGCCATAGCGGTGCCAGTTGTCGCCGTTGGCTTCGCCAATTGGGGTATCGGCGGTTTCACCTGACATCAAGCCACGATAGAATTGGAGTGGGGTTGGGGCATTGTTGCTCCAGCCAATCGACATATCAAACTCGCCCTTTTGAACTTTATCGAACCAAGCGCTAAAGTCGTAGGTACGGGTGGTGGCGTTGATCCCGATTTCTTTCAAGCTTTCAGCAATGATTTGGTCGGTGGTCACCCAGTCGGTCCAGCCAGAAACCACGTTGATATCGTAAACCATTGGCGTGCCATCGGGCAATACGCGAATCCCATCAGCGCCACGGGTCAGACCAGCAGCATCCAACATTGCATTGGCTTTTTCAACATCAAAGTTGACCCAATCGCCAGCGGCAACGGCTTCAGGGTTCTTCCAATCAGCAAATGATTCAGGCAAACCAGTTGCATCTGAAGGTGAGTTGTAGCTGTAGGTAGCGATTTCGGTAATTTGTTGGCGATCAAAGCCCATGCTGATCGCTTTGCGCACGTTAGGATCGTTGAATGGAGCCTTGGTGGTGTTCAAGAGCAACATCACTGGCGCATTGACTGGTGGGAACCAGTAGTGGTTGTTTTCAGGATCTTTGGCGACATAGGTATTTTCAACATCAGGAATGAAGTTGCTAGCCAAGTCGTTTTCGCCGTTGATCGTTGCCAAGTTGGCGGCATCGTTGCTGGGGTAGGCTGGTTGGCGAATACCATCGATGTATGGTTTGCCAGCTTGCCAGTAGTTTGGATTCTTGCCAAGTTCCCAGATTTGGTCTTGGAAGCGGATGATTTCGGTGAATGGACCGGTTGCAACTGGAGTTTCGTTGGTGAAAGTCACTGGATCAGCGATCTTGCTCCAGATATGTTCTGGCACGATCATTTGATGGCCAATATCATACAGTGCAATCGTTGAAACTTCGCTGAACTTCACGACAACTTTGTTGCCATCGGCGGCGACGCTATCGATGAAACGCATTGCAGCGCGGCCATTGCCTTGCAGCTTTTCGTTTTCTTTCATCAAATTGAGGGTATAGGCAACGTCTTTTGAGCTAAATGCTTCGCCGTCTGACCACTTCACGCCATCGCGGATGGTGAAGGTCAACTCGGTGTTATCGCTATTCCAAGCCCATTCGGTGGCGAGCCATGGCTCGATTTTACCGGTTGCAATGTTGTAAATAAACATTGGCTCGTAGATCCCGGCGGCGGTTGGCCAGCGGTTATCACTTGCAAATGGGTTGAAGTTGCGCACCCAAGTTGATTGTTGTTGGTCTGAAACCGTCAAAAATACTTTGCCATCACTGCTCGTGGAACCGGTATCTGTGGTTGCCGCAGCAGTTGGTTCGGCGGTTGGATCGGTGCTGCCCGTGGCAGGAGCTTCTGTTGCAGTAGCGGCTGGGGCGGTTGTACTTGGTGCTTGAGTTGCTTGTGGTGTGAGGGTTGACGCATCACCACATGCGGCCAACATGCTGGTAAAGATAATAACCAGCAACATCAACGCAGGAAACCGTAGCTTCATGGTGGATACCCTTTCTGTATGCGATAGATCGTTCTATCCACACACCCGCGCTGCTCAGTGGGCCCTACGTCACAGGCGGGCGACAACTTTGTCGCGTTACACGTTCCGAGGAACGTCGCACGATTGGCGAATAATCAAGGTAGTTGGCAAAATGGTACGCGCAATCGGTTGCTCAGGATTATTGATCCGAGCGAGCAACATTCGAACAGCTTCGCGTCCCAGTTGTTCTAATGGCTGGGCGACCGTCGTCAATGGCGGTGCTACCTGCGAGGCTTGCGCAATATCGTCAAAGCCAATCACCGAGATGTCACTTGGAATCCGCAATCCGGCATCGCGAACCGCTTCCATCACCCCAAAGGCCATGACATCGTTCGAGGCAAATATTGCTGTTGGTGGCTCTGGCAGCCGCAACAGGGTTTGTGCCCCCGCATAGCCTTCCGGTTGATAATAGGTTCCTTCATACACGAGTTGTGGATCGGCTGGCAAACCATGGTCACGCAGCGCAGCTTGATAGCCACTCAGGCGATCTTGCGAACTACGCATATCCATCATGCCGGTTAGAAACCCAATCCGTCGATGACCAAGCTCAATCAGATAGCGCGTGGCATCGTAGCCACCCTGCCAGTTGGTAGTAATCACCACTGGAGTGCGCTCGTCAAGCCCTTGATGATCGATCAGGACATAGGGAAAGTTGGTCTGATCAAGGGTTTCTAGATAGGCCTCAAGGTTTTCTGGCAAAACCAAGAGCAGCCCATCAGTCATGCCCTGAATCAAATTGTTGACGTAAATCCGTTCTTTGATTTTGCGGCGATGGGTGGTATAGAGCATCAGATTGTATTGAGCTGCACTAAGCGACTCGTCAATCCCTCGCACAATTTCACCCATATAGCTTGAGCCAAGATCGCGCACCAACAACCCAACTGCATATGAACGCCCACCAGCCAAACTTCTGGCCTGCTGGTTGACGACATATCCCAAGCTTGTAATCGCTTTCAGCACCCGTTCTCGCGTATCCGATTTAACATATTCTTTGTTATTGACCACTCGCGAGACAGTTGCATACGAGACACCAGCTTCACGCGCCACATCCATAATCGTGGTGCTGCTGAGGCCATTGCCATTCGGGCGGCGGCCTCGGGGCGTTTTTAGGGTTTGGGTTGGTTGTTCGAGTTTTTTGCTCATTGCGTTGTTGCGCCTTTGCATCTGCGAACTGGATTGTGAATTGTAAGCATTTACAGAACGATTGTGGGGTTTTGCACCTAGAGAGGCTTGTTCGGTTTTTTATTCTTGCAAACGCTTACAGAAATGATTGTAAACGATGCAATATACTTTCGTCAAGTAGGCTGAGATAAGTCAAAAGGCAAAAGGCAAAAGGCAAAAATGGGCTAGGATTTAGGGATCAGGGGCCAGTAGTCAAGGTTCAAGCATGTGGCACAGCAAAATAATCATACAAATCTGTGGCAATCTGTGGCTAAAAACTTAACCTTCGTGCGCTTCGTGTCCTTCGTGGATCAAATGGCCAAATCCGTCCGCTGATTGGCACGATTAAGCCTTGTAGTAAGGTTTATCGCTGGTTATGCTTATGGCCAGATTCTACTCAACTAGCTCGAAGGAGTTGCCATGCAGGAATCGATCAGGCCAATCTATGTATTGCTCTTGCCGCATGTGCAATTGCTCGATTGCGCTGGCCCAAGCCAAGTGTTTTTTGAGGCAACGTTGCAAGGCGCAAACTATCAATTAATATTTTGTGGTATAGATTCAGTCGTCACCAGTGCTCAAGGCTTGGTGCTGCAAACGCAATCAGGCTTGCCTGAAATCCAACCAGAAGCCACGATTTTGATTCCTGGGGTGCAACTCGATTATTATGCCGATCTCAGTACTCCAATCGATCCAAAGATTACAAATTGGCTGCGGGCTAGCACCGCTGCTGGCTGTCGAATTGCCGCAATTTGTAGTGGCGCATTTGTACTTGGTGAGGCAGGCCTGCTCGATAACCGCCCATGTACAACCCACTGGTCAGCGCTAGAATTATTACAACAACGCTATCCTAAAGCCCAAGTACGCCAAAATGTGTTATATATTCAAAGTGAGCGGATTATCACCAGCGCTGGAATTAGCACCGGCATTGATCTGGCCTTGGCGCTGGTTGAACAAGATTATGATCCGTTGTTGGTAGCGAAAATCGCCCGCCAATTGGTGCTATATCTGCGACGCAGCGGCCAACAAACCCAGCACAGCATCTATCTGCAATATCGTAACCATCTGCATATCGGCGTGCATCGGGTTCAAGACTATCTTGCCGAGCATTTAGCCGAAACGATCAGCCTTGAACAACTGGCCGCAATCGCTAAATTAAGTGTTCGCTCACTCAATCGGGCATTTCGCACCACACTCGGCCTAACACCCATTAGTTATCAACAACAATTACGTTTAGAGCTAGCCGCCAATTTACTGCACAACCCAGCATGGAGCATTGAACACATTGCGCAGCAAGTTGGGTTTAGCGATGCTCGCCATTTTCGGCGGCTTTGGCAGCGCTACTTTGGCACAAATCCCACCCAATCTCGCCATACTCAGGAGCCAAATCTATGCTAAAACGTCAGCTTACGCGCCTCGGTTATTTGCTGCTAGCTTGTCTACCCTTGCTTTTAGCCGCCAGCATCGGTAGCTATTATTCAATGCAAGTAGCGATGAGTATTCGCGCCGATCAACCCAGCATTCAATCACAGCCAACAAGTTACGATGCCCAAAAACCAACCGCCGTGATTGTGCTTGGCAATACGGTTAGCGAAATTACCGATGTGCTCGCACCCTATGCATTATTAGCCAAAACAGGCTTGTATAATGTCTATACCGTGGCTGAAACAAGCAGCGTGCGCAGCCTCAGCGGTGGGCTTGATCTGCTGCCTGATTATTCTTTTGCAGACCTTGCAACGTTGCTCAAGCAACCACCAGCGCTGGTAATTGTGCCTGCAATTACTGAAATTCAGGCCAGCCAAAATCAACCAGTTTTGGCATGGCTGCGCCAACAATCGCAAGCAGCCAGCACGGTAATGTCATGGTGTACTGGGGCTGAGGTTTTAGCTGAAAGCGGCTTGCTCGATGGATTGCCAGCAACCGCCCACTGGGCCGATCTTAGTAGTTTGGCCAAGCGTTATCCTCAAGTTAAATGGCAAAATAATCAACGTTATGTCGATACAGATCAACAAATTATCACCACAGCTGGATTAACTTCAGGAATCGATGCAACTCTGTATTTCTTGCAAAAAATGCATGGTGCAGATGTAAGCCAACGGCTGGCTCAAGCAATCAATTATTCAGACCAAAGCTACCTTGAACGTGCTACGATGCAGCCTTTCAGCATAACCCCAAGCGATAGTGTTTATCTGCTGAATGCGGCGTTCTATTGGCCCAAGCAAACGCTGGGCATTTGGCTCAGCCAAGGGGTCGATGAACTAACGTTAGCGGCTTTTTTCGATGTTTATACAGGTTCGTGGGTTTACGATTTTCGGACAATTGGCGCAGAGCCAAATATTCGCTCAGCTCATGGTTTGCAATTCATCCCACGTTATCAAGCAGCAGATACGGGTGTCGATAGTTTGATTGGATTTAGCCCAGATCAACAAGCCCAAACTTGGGCAAACCAGCAGCAAGTCGCCTATCAGCAGCTTGATTTAGCGCCACAGAGCAATGTTTTTGAGCAGGCGCTTGTCCGATTTGCGATAGATCAAGACCAAGCTAGTGCTCAATTTGCAGCCAAACGCATGGAATATCGCCAACCATTAACGTTGCGTGGGGCAAGCTGGCCATGGCGCACATTGATAGGAATTGGAATTTGGGTAGGGGTCGGAATTGGGGCATGCTATGGGTTGCGGCGGATCAGCAACAAACGCAAATCCGCCGCTAAGAGCCAAAACTTAGGCTAAAACTTCCAATGGCTGCACGGCATTGGCTTTGACTACGCGGCTATACCAATGGGCGCTAGCCTTGGGGATGCGTTGTTGGGTTTCGTAATCGACCCAAATCACGCCGAAGCGTTGGCTATAGCCTTTGGCCCACTCAAAGTTATCCATCAACGACCAGACGAAGTAGCCCGCCAATGGCACCCCAGCAGCAATTGCATCGGAGCAAACGCTCAGGTGATCGTGCAAATATTGGGTGCGACGGGTGTCGTTGACTTCGCCATGCGCGTCAGGGCCGTCGTTGTAGCTGGCACCATTTTCAGTTACATAAATTTTGCCTGGGTTGTAAGCAAAGGCTAAGCGCTTGAGCAAATCACCTAAGCCTTGGGGATAGACTTCCCAGCCAATATCGGTATATTCGGAATCTAGTTTGGGCGCGGTGCCAGTTTTAGGATCGTGAATCACCGCCCGACTGTAGTAGTTTACGCCCAAGAAATCGGTGGTTGCGGCCATGGCCTTGAAGTCGCCATCGTGGACAAAATCGAGGCCATTAGGCAAGTAGCCAAGTTCAGTGTAATCGCGCACCATATCAGCAGGATATTCGCGGCCATATACTGGGTCGAGGAACCAACGATTGAAAAAGCCATCAAAGTGGCGGGTTGCATTCAAATCTTCGGTGCTGCGTGAAGCAGGCATGGCTGGCGTAAAGTTCAGCGTGATCCCAACGCTGGCCTGTGGCACGTTGCGTCGAATCACATCAACTGCCCAGCCGTGCGAGAGCAAAAGATGATGACTGGCCTTCAAGCCGTCATTCCAATTTTTGCGGCCTGGAGCATGTTCGCCAATTTGGTAGCCGAGCAAACCGGCACACCATGGCTCGTTGTGGGTAATCCAATCTTTGACGGTATCGCCCAAGGCCCGACTGACCGCATCGGCATATTCAACGAAGGCTTCAGCCGTAGCCCGCTCAGGCCAACCGCCAGCATCTTCGAGAATTTGCGGCAAATCCCAGTGGTAAAGCGTTACAAATGGCCGAATGTTGTGTTGTAGCAATTCATCGACCAAGCGTCGATAAAAATCGAGGCCAGCCTGATTGACCGCACCACGCCCATTGGGCAACACGCGCGGCCAAGCCACCGAAAAACGATAGGCTTGCAGGCCCAAACGCGCCATCAAAGCAACATCATCACGATAGCGATTGTAATGATCGCAAGCAATATCACCATTGGATTGATCTAAAATAGCACCTGGTTGTTTACAAAAACGATCCCAAATCGATTCGCTACGGCCATCGGCAAACGCAGCGCCTTCAATTTGATACGACGATGTGGCGGAACCCCAGAGGAAATCGGAAGGAAAGGCACGCTGAGTCATGCCGGAGTACTCCTTGCAAACATGCTTTGTCTGCATACTCTAGCTACATTGCCCCACGCCAACCATTGTACGGTAGGTTGCGACGCTTGGCAATGCAGCTTTTGGTTTGATATCGCTTAAAACCCATATTTGGAATCGGTTTCAAAGCAGATTTTAGCAGGTTTCGCGTATTTTCACAACAATCGCGCTAGCAAAATGATTAAAACATGCTAGCGCTGGTAAGAATATGTTTTATTGACGAACAAACTGCTTGGAGCGACGCATTTCTGCTGAACGCAATCGTTTTTGTTGATCACATTCGGGTAAATTCTTCAACTATTCGAGGAATCAGGGCCACGGATCAGGCTATTAGCACAAGCAACCAATCCCCAACCCCCGACAACCGATCCCCACTTATGATCCTTGATAAAACTCGCAAATCTCGGTTAATGGGCAGCGTTCGCAGGCTGGGCGTTGGGCATGGCAAATTTGGCGGCCATGCAACAACACGCTGACATGAAATTGATACATTTGATCAACTGGCACAGCCGACTCAAGCAAATCGTGGGCAGCATCGGCAGAAACTTTAGGCCCGATCATGCCAACCCGTTTGGCCACCCGATGAATGTGGGTATCGACGATCATCGCAGGCTGATTGCAGGCAAAACAGAGCACACAGCCCGCCGTTTTGGGGCCAATGCCCGGCAGTGCAGTCAGCCAAGCTCGCGCCTCGTGCAAACCTAGCTCGCGCAGAAAATCGAGGCTAAATTCGCCGCGCTGCTCCAAAATTACCGCCAAGGTGTTTTGAATCCGCGCCGCCTTGATTTTAGCCAACCCACCAACTCGAATTGTTTCCTCTAACTCGCTTGATTCGGCGTTGAGCACTGCCGCCCACGTTGGGTAGCGCCCTTTGAGTTCGCGAAAAGCCCGCCCACTGTTGCGGTCGGAAGTATTTTGCGAAAGAATCGTCAAAACCAATTCATCAAGCGGATCACGTTGAGTATGCAAGACGCGTGGACCAAAACGTTCACGCAATATGTGCAACGTTTCAAGCACTTTCTCAGGGTTGAGCATCACTATTCCTTCTAGCTATCGTTTTGAGTGAGTAGAGAACCAACCTTTGTATGCCGTAGCCCGCCGCAGTGGGCGAGCCAGTTAGGTGTGAGGGAACATGATGCGCTTCTAACCTCATAAACCATTATAACTAAGGACTGAAAAACTAGTATGCATCAAAATCACCAACATGGAACGCTATATTTCGCGGCGAATTACATAACTCCCGTTATCAATCCGCTCAACAATAATAGCATCACGTTCTAGCGCTTTGGCAAAATCCTGGCGGTAGGTGGGATGCATAGCGTTGACAATTTCATCCTTCATTGCCTCAATTGTTTGCTTGGTAAAGTCAAGATGCATAACCGAAAGATTCGATACGACCAACGGGAGATCATAATCGTTTGTCATGGTTGGCTCTAATAAAAAGGTCATTCCATCGTGCTTGATAATGCTCGTGCGCATCGCTTCAACCAAATTTGCATGCACAAAATTGTTCCGCAGCGCACGAACTGCTTTATATTGAGCATAAACTGCAGTATCAATCGGGATACGGTCACCGCTAAAACAGATACAATAGATTGGAGCCATCGCGATTTTTGTATCAATCGGCGATTTAATCGCCGGTTCACGAGTATCTTTACTATCCCGAATCGCAGGTTTGAGATACAGATCATATAAAATATTGAGTAAACCCTCAAACGCTGAGAGGAATTGAAAAAAGGCCGAGCGACAAAGTGTATTACCTTGCTGACTCGACCGTAGATCCTTTGCCAATGCCAAAAGTTCCGCCCCGGTATCCATATACACACGATATGGATTCTGCAGCATTACAAGATTACTTGACTTTGAATCTCTTTTAATCGCAGAATCCTGATTATTCCGTGCTTTATTAAAGATTGTTTTCAAACTTTCATAGATCGCTTGGGCTGTTGCAACAAGTTGGTCATCAGGATAAATAATCAATGTGCAACCATAGAGTTTCCAATCGCTGATCCGCAGAAATGCATTTGGAGCCTCAAGTTCGTAGCTCCATTGACTATTTTTGCTCAACGCTGCATTTGGCATTCCAAATTGGGCCTTGAGTGTGGTATACATGCTGTATGGCTCAATATGATCAATCGCAAACGTATAGGATTTTCGTTTTAAGGTAATTGGATCGATCAAGACGGGTTTTAAATCTAGTAAATCCATAATATATCCTTATCCCAAAAAAATATTATTCAACACTGTATCAAAGTTCATTATTATGATAATTAAAAGCTTGTTGAATTAATTCCATCGCATAATCAAGATCTATTAGACCTGTAACACTGTATTCTACGGTCGCATTACCCCAATTTCCAATTCCAGTTGTATTTCGGGCACGTTGTTGTGGATCATGCAATTGGTCAAACGGAACCCGTAATCCAATCCGTAGGCGACTTTTTTGTGGCTCAACAACACAGAAATTAACATCGAGCTTGAAGGCAATATATAAACGGGTTTGCTCTTCTTGAATGGCCGCACTCAAATTAAAAATTCGCTGGCGCAGCTCATTATAGCATTCGCGCCAGATCTCTTGTAAAAATTCCGACCCGATAGTGCTTCCTGCTTGCTCACGTATCGCAACCGGAACACGCTCGACAGCTGTTGGATATGACCATACACTACATGCAGCCTGTGCCAGCCGTATTGCACGATCTTGAATCGCTCGTTCATCCCAATGCGTCAAGCTCATCAAATCACGATTGAGCATACCGCCTGTATTCAGAAACCCCCCTGGTGCACGTTGTTTATCAGTAAAACTGGCCTGCTCATCAATTGGTTGCTGAACCAAAGAAAGATTAATTAATCGATTAACCACACTGCCTTGAATTGCTTGCCACTCAATCCCCAATTCACTTTGCCATTCCATAGTTAAGGGGTTAGCCGTTGGAACAATTTGGGTTACGCTCAAATTCGAAAGATCATGGCTGGATTCAGGCGATCCCATATGAATGCTATAGAGCAAGTAATTACGGTTACGAAAGTTATTGATGTCTTTGGCAAGCAATTCACGCCGAAATTCTTCATCGTTGGGGAAGCGTCGATAACTATCTTTATCCAGTAAGGCTGCTTCAAGCCGTGCAATAAATGAGCTATCGAGGTTCAACGAGAAGCGGCTGAGCAAATGAGGATTATCCATATCGCGTAATAGGTTGGCAAAGGTTTTATTAAGTGAATTGGTTGGAATACCACAAATAGCGCGTCGAAATACATAGCTTTGACTCAACCGCACGATATACACCATCTCACGCTGTGATAAACGATGAGTTTTATACACCCGCATACATTGCATCAAAAATGGATAAGCAACATCAACTCGTAAAATATGCATATCCCGAATCGCGGCATCAAGTTCACGATCATTGGTTGTAGCAAAATTAAGATCAGCAAAGTACCCAGAATATGCGCCAATGTCGGCCACAACCTCTTTAACATTGAGATTATTCTCGGTCATATAGCGCTTAAATTCATCGTAGACATCTTCGATGTTTGGAATGCGCCCAAGTTTGATCGTCAAGTAGTCGCGCATAAACCGATTAAAGCGGGCCGAATAATCGCTCTCAAAGCGTTGTTCCATTGGATACCAATAGGCCTTATACATCGATGATTGATCGTTATGGTTTTGGCCCATCAAAATATAATTGCGAATCAAATCAGCTTGAGTTAGTTTCAAACCAGTCGAATTTAAACTTTCAAAAATAAGTTGAGGATTATCTTTATCCCGTTCAAGCGAGATTTCAACCACAATAATCCGTTTGATTGCCTCAAAAATTCGTTGAAGATTGGGGGCATTGCGCACACGTTCAAGAAAATAGCGGTAGTTTTCTTGAATTCGGAGCGAGGCATTAGAATGAAACTCTTCGCGATTAACCACATTAATCAATGCTGATTTATCGCTTTGAGTTAAGAGTAATTTATAATGACGATCTTCATCTTCATCATTATTCCGCAAATAATAGTTATAGAGCTTCTTACTAGTTATTTCAACTGGCTCATTAACCCGCTCGTCAATCACATTAGCTAACGCAGCTAATAACAACGAGAGTGTCGTTAATCGTTGTTGTCCATCAATAACTAACAATTGAGGAACAACACTTTTGCTATATTGATCGTCCTCAACATAGACCACTGAGCCAATAAAGTGACCCTTGATGCTGACATCTTGGGCTAAGCGCTCAATATCCCGCCAGAGTTGTTCACATTGTTCACGTGTCCAGCTATACGTCCGTTGATAGATCGGAATCACAAATTGTTTTGTGCCATTGAGGAATTCAAACAATGCGGTTTCTTTGGCTTTCATGGAAAATTCCTTAAGCTAAGAGGATGTTCATACCTGGCAGCATCAATCTATGTACACCGATTGAAAATCAAGCAATTATTCTTCTTCGCTATCACCGCCCATTCGATACTTAATATCATAGTTAATAATATAATCAAGTTCTTCAGCAGTAAATCCATAGCATTGGGACAATAAGTAATCAATACTATCGATGATGTGTTTCGCCTTGGAAACATCAAAATTAATCTCGTCAGCACGAATAATATCACCTCTTCTCTCTCGCATTTTTTTATTGGAATAGTATATATTCAATAAATCTCTAGAAATATCACAAAATAATTGATTTTTACCAAAAATATCAAATACCGGAAACTCAAAAACCTCTCTAGAAACAACATCCATACAGTTTGAATTTTGTATCCAAAACCAATAAAACAACTGACTATTCAAGATACATAAAACGACATCGATATTTTCTCTATCTACTGAGATAGGTTTATAGTGTGATGATAATGAGTTCAAAATAGCCTTACGCCAATATCTTCCTCCAGAATGATAAAAAACTTTTTGGCCAGATTTATTCTCAAAAAAGCCAAGCTTCTTAGAAAACGAAATCATTTTATTAATTATACTAACTTCCAAATTATTCCCTATTTTAGGAAAATTATTACTCAATCCATCAATATTATCAACTTTTACATAATTCAATTTATCAAATATATAATCTCTACTACCATTAATGCCATCATTCCATCTTATATAATTAGTACTATATATGCTTTGAGTATATTTTTTTGCTAAGATAGTAATCGAAAGATTCATATCAACGCCGTTAAATAACTTACCAGGGCGAACAGCATAGTTACTATTCCAAGATGTAAAATTTTTATAAATATCTTGAAGGCTTTTCATTGATTCAGTTGATATCGAGGCAATTGGAACAATCATACCAAGCCGAATATCTTTATTAACTAAGCAAATCGATCTTTCAATAGCAAAAGCATATAGATTATTAGCTTTTTCTGTACGATATTTTAAAATCGTATATCCTTTTCGTACTTTAGGATATGCAACATACGGAGGATTACCAATAATAACATCAAATCCGCCCTTATCTTCAATAATACTGTAGAATTCTACAAACCAATGGAATGGCTTATGGGTTGAAAGCCAAGTCGAAAAATCATCAGCTTTTAATGGGTTTACACGATACTCTTGGGCCAAGTAGTCATTTAAACTGCCGTTGAGTTGATCTAATGCTATACGCAGCCTTGCCTTGGATTGAGCAATATTCAGGATGCTTAAATCATCACCCGCTTGCGCAGTTCGAAAGGCATGATAAGCAGTATTGGTCATTTTTGCTTGGGCTAAAATACGCTCTTTAGTATTGGACACATCCATTTTGCTATCAAGCAATTCTTCAACTTCAGCATAACGAGCAAAGCCCACTAGCGTATTTCCAGCTCGAATATTAAAATCAATATCAGGTAATGGTTCTATCTGTCTGACCGATTCTGCTTGAGCCATTAATTTGAGGAACAAACGTAATTTACAAATTTCAACCGCTTCTTCCATAATGTCAACACCATATAAATTCTGTAAAATAATCGTTTTTAGAATAAAATACTGTTTATTAGGATGTTTTTGGCGATTATTCATACGAGCCAAGACAGCAGTAAAAAATATTGATGACTCTGCATCAAGTGATTTTTGCAGCATTTCTTGCATCCGATCTAAACATTGTTCATAGAGTGGTTGTAAAATATTCAGTGCTGCAAATAAAAATGCACCAGAGCCACATGTTGGATCAAGTACCGATAACGATTCAAGCGCCGTATATATCGCACGAAGGGTTGGAGAATGGTCGCACAAAGCAATCACATCACGGGCAAAGCTAATGATATCGAGATTATGGGTAATCAAATCGTTAATCGAAGTAACTCTACCCAACTTAATTTGTAATTCTATATGTTGATACTGTTGACGACGAGCAATATGCTCGCGCCACGTCTCGGTTGGGAGAGCAAACTCTTTGGTAGCAGGTTTATTCCATAGGGTTCGTTGCTGAACATTCTTAAGCCCACAAGCAATCTCTGTTGGTAAATCATGCTTAACACCATAACGGACGGCCTCATAAATATATGCATCGGGATTACGTTTCAAAATATCCCATATCCAACCATCCACAGCAAAAGATGGCATAGCAGCATTAACCAAGGCAGCCCGATCAAAGATTGCAGGGATAATTGTATTTTTACTGATATATTCAGTAATATCCTCTTTGGTATAATAGGCGCCCATCTGTTTTCGGTTGATATATTTTTCAAAAATATAGCCTAGAACATCTGGATTAATCTCATTATCGTCATTTGTAAGCCGATCATCAAGATGCCATTGATAGCTATCAAAAAAAATAAATATTTTTTCAAAAGCCACATCAGGAATCCGAATAATACGATTTTCAAGCTCCAATTGATGAATATCAAATAAGCCGCCATTTAAGTAGGGTACATCCCCGATTAACGACTTTATTGGAGATGGATAGCTTGGTTTGCTTAAGCCATCATGGAATAAAACTAATAAAAATTTATTATAAAAGTCATAAAATCCCTGTACACCTGGAGTGTAATTTTTTTTAATTTGGTTCAATTTAGTC